>NZ_RZRK01000440.1:0-5244 GCF_003997835.1 Mesorhizobium sp. M7A.F.Ca.CA.004.12.1.1 | reverse complement strand
ATCTTCAGCCATTCCTACAATGGCGGCGGTGGTTACGGCGACGTACTGGAGCGCGATCCGATCAAGACCGCCTGGGATGTCGAGAACGGCTTTCTCACCCGGCAAGCGGCGGACCAGGTTTTCGGCATTGTGCTGAAGGACGATGAAGACGGCTATCCCATCGCCGATATCGACGCCACGGTCGAGCGCCGCGCCGCCATGCGCAAAGAGCGTCTGGCCAAGGCGGTCCCTGTGGTGGATTGGATCGCCAAGGAGCGTGGTCGTGTCGAAAGGGCCGATTTCGCCCCCGAGGTGAAGAAAATGTACGCCAGCGCGATCAAGCTGTCGCCGCGCTTCACCAGCGAATTCAGCGAGTTCTGGAACGTCGATGCCAGATCGATCTTCATGCCGGGAGCAAAGCCATGACCTCGTATAGCAAGGAAGTCCTGGGCGATCTGGTCGCAGGCAAGCTGCCCTGGCCACAGACAAGGCGGATCATGAGTGCCTACAAGGACGATGACCGTTTCTTCAAGATGGTTGCCGTCTATCAGGATCGTGTCGCCTGGAAAGATCCGATCCTGCTGCCGGTCTCGGACCATCTGTTCATCTGCCAGAGCGGCGATGAGCGCATTACCCGCTGCGAATGCGGCCACTCCTTCGGCGACTATCGCAAGAACTGGAAGCTGAAGGCTGCGATCAACGTCCGCAACACCGAGGGGGCTTTGCGCGAAATCTATCCCAACAGCGATCTCCCCGATCCCGAATGGATGGAGATCCGCGAATTCATCTGTCCGCAATGCGGCACGCTGCACGAAGTGGAAGCGGCGGCACCTGGCTATCCCATCGTCCACGATTTCGAGCCCGACCTCGAAGGCTTCTATCGCGAATGGCTAGGCAAACCGCTCCAGCAAACATGAAACGCTGGCGATGGAGGCTGCGCCGGTGTGATTGCCAAATACGGTCAGGCCTGATTGCCTGCCCGGAACGAAGTGGAGACCGTGCGCCATGAACAACCTTTCCGGCCGTAGCGCCATCGTTACCGGTGGGTTCTCGGGCATGGGCTTTGCCATTGCCACGGCTTTGGCTGAAGCCGGCGCCAATGTCGCAGTCGGCTCCTACATCGCGCCGGCCAGCGCCGACAAGTCCGATGCCGCCTATTATCCCGGCGCGGACGAGATCGAGCGCGTGCGTGCGGCCCTTACCGTCCACGGAACGAGGGTTCACGCCGCACACCTTGACGTTCGCGACAGCGACGTCGCCAATCGGTTCGCAGCTGACGCCGAGGCGGCCATCGGCCCCGCCGATATCCTGGTCAATGCCGCTGGGACGACCGCGGAGCAGCCGGTCTGCGGCCATTCCGACGCGCTATGGGACAAGATCGTCGATACCAACCTGACGGGCGCCTTCCGCGTCACGCGTGCGGTACTGCCGGGCATGATCGAACGCGGCTGGGGCCGCATCGTCAACATCGGCTCAACCGCCGCCTCGGTCGGCTGGAAGGACAACCCAGCCTACTGCGCGTCCAAGGCCGGCCTTCTCGGCCTCACGCGCTGCGTGGCGCTGGAGGGGGCAGCGCATGGCGTCACCTGCGTCATGATCAGCCCGACCTGGGTCGAGACCGAACTGATGCGCCGCAATGTGGCGCAGGTCGTCGAGCGCGAAGGCAAGGGGCGCACCGCTGAGGAAGCGATGGCCGAGATCGCCAAAGGCAACCCGCAGCAGCGCATGCTGCAGCCGCAGGAGATTGCCGCACTGGCGGTCTTCCTGTGCTCGGATCTGGCCAAGGGCATTACCATGGAGAACATCCAGATCACCGGCGGAGCGCTTTGGTAGCGGCTGATCTCTCCGCAGATGCCTCGCTGTAAGACAAGGTGACCGGATTTGCCATTGAGCGCCGGGCGCAATAGGTTATATTGCACTGCACAATGGAGACGCCGTTTATTGCACGCCCATATTTGCGAAGATTCCGGCCGGCTCATGGCTTGCCGGCCCTAGGTCGTGTCGGCGGAACCCTGAGATGAAGATTCCAAAGTCACTGCTGATCGATCCCGAGAAGAACTCGGTCTATGGCGCCTTTGCCGTAGCCGTTTCGATCTGGGCGTTTTCCTATTCGGTCATCTTCGGCCAGATCTTGATCCTGGCCTATTATGCGGTCTGGCTTCCGCTCATCCTGGTCGACTACCGGCGGTTTCTGCGGCATCTGTCCAGCGCCTGGCTGCCGCTGCTGTTTGCGGCCTATATCTGCTTCTCGGTTTTCTGGTCGCAGGCCCCCGGCGTCACCGCAAGGACGTCGGTCCAGTATTTTTCCCATATCGCCTGCGCCTACGTAGCTGCGCGCACCGTCAGCGTGCGCACGCTGACCATAGGGGCGCTGATCGGAATATTCGTCGTCCTCATCTATTCGCTGAAGGTCGGGAACTATTCCGAGGATGTCCTCGACGGCACCGTGAACTTCGTCGGCGCCTTCGCCTCCAAGAATCAGATCGGCTTTGTCGGCTCGCTCGGCATCTATTTCTGCGTTGTCTTCCTTGCCTTCTACAGGCGCGGCCGGCTCAGCTTCATCCTGGCGGTGCCCGTCGTGCTGCTGTCGGCCTATGTCCTGGTCGCTTCGCATTCCGCCACCTCGATGGCGTCGATACCCGCGGTGCTGGCGCTGGTGGCGCTTCTTGCGATGAGCAAACTTCTGTCACGCCGCTATCGCCGGGTCATCTTCCTGATCGGCGCCGGCCTGCTGGTCGTGACGGCCTTCGTCGCCTTGAATCTCGGGCTGATGGACTTCGTCCTCGGCCTCTTCGGCAAGGATTCGACGCTCACCGGGCGAACCTATCTGTGGGAGCAAGGCTGGAACACGGTCCAGAAATCGCCGATTCTCGGCGTCGGCTATGCCGCCTATTGGGTGCAGGGCTTCGCTGAAGCCGAGCGGCTGTGGAACGAATTCTACATCACCACCCGCACCGGCTTCCACTTCCACAACACCTATATCGAGGCCCTCGTCGAACTCGGCTTCGTCGGAGCGACGCTGGTGTCGCTGATCATGCTGCGCACGCTCTACGGCCACGTCTCGGCGGTTATCTTCAAGGCATGGCAGGCGGACTCGGTGATCCTTTTCGGCGTGATGGTCCTGCTGCTGATCCGCTCCTTCGTCGAGGTCGAGATACTCAACCCCTACATCATGGGTTCTTTCCTGATGTATTTCAGCTTCTTCAAGCTGGCGCGGCTGCCCGTTACCCGCAGGCGGCGGTCACCGGCTCTGGAGCCGGCTGACGCGGCCGGGGGCGAGACTGACTGGCCTCGGTATGCCGGCCATCCGGCGGGCGCCGGTCCCTCATAAATTATCATCTCGCGGGCTGAAGGGAGCGGCCTTCCTTTTTGAGCAAGCATGTGCTCGGACGGGAAGCCTCGATCCCGAGACCGCTATTATGGTTTCCGTAGGGAGATGTTCAAACAACTGAGCCAGAGCCTCATCCCGATTGTCGGGTGAGGCTCTGGCTCGAAACACTGGATCGTGTTGGAAGTCGGTCTATTGGCTGGCCAGCGGCGCCAGCTTGATCTTGATCACATCGCCGGGCAGCACCGGGGTTTCTTCCTTGGCGGCTATTTCGGTGGTCTTGCCGTCGACATTGCGCACCAGTGAATAGAGCAGGGTCGGCTGCTGATCATTTGTCATAGCGGCCGCCATCGCGGGATCGCTGGCCTGGGCTATCAGGCCTTTCTGCATGTTCACCTTCAACGCGGCCTCGTTCAGGTCGGCCTCGGTCTGCTGCCGGTCAGTGGCGAGACTTGAACTCAAGGTGTTCTGGGCATCGATAGCATCCTGCTTCGCCTTGCTGATCGCCTGCTTGGCGGTGAGGATGGCGGTTTCGTAGTCCAGGATCTTGCCCTGCAGGTCGGCCACGGACTGGCGCGAATCCAGCAGTCGGGCATTGGCGATCAGGCCTTTTTGCGCCAGCGGACCGATGCTGGCGAGTTGCTGCTGCGCCAAGTCGACCTGCTGCTGCTGATTGACGATCTTCTTCTGCAGCGACTCGATTTCAGATTCCAAAACCCCCTTCAGGTCGTCGAGCGCCTCGAGTTTCAGCTTCAGCGCCTTTTGGTCGGCCGTCAGAATCGTCATCTCGTCCGCCACGATGGCTGGCAGTCTCGGATCGCCCTCGACCTCCTTCGGCACGTCGAAACTCGCCTTGCCGGCCATATCCGCATCGATGCGGGCGCGCCTGACGATCAGTCGAATGCGCTGGTCGTCGGAGATGTCGAACATGCCCTTGGCGGTGACCAGGTCCTTGCCGAGCTGGGGGCCGTAGTCGGCGTTGCGCCTGATGCCGCCGGCGACGCTGATTGCCTTCAACACCGTCAGGTCCGGGACATAGGGAAATTGGCCTGGGTTCTGGACTTCGCCCGAAATGTAGAATGGCCGGAACTGCGCCATCTCGACCGAGGCTTCCGGTCGGTCCGACAAAGCGAGCTTTTTCTGCAGCGCCTCGCCGATCGCCGCCGCGATTTCGGACGTGGTCTTGCCGGATGCCGGCAACTCGCCGGCGAACGGCACCGACAGCGTACCGGATGGACCGACCGTGTACTCGCCATTCACCGCCGACCAATCACGAAATGTGCCTTCGACTGTCTGCCATTCGGCGACGCGGATGGTAAGCTTGTCTTGCGAGCCGAGGCGATAGTCGCCGGCGGCGGCGATGTGCGGGACGACGAGCGCCAAGGCAAGGCATGTGGCCAGCAAACGCGCCCGCCGCAGCCGGCCGGAATCCGGGCCGCTGCGAAAGGCTTCGAACAAATCTGTTTTCAACTCAACGTTCCGATCCGCTATAGCCCCATCGCCCGATGAGCTTGCGTCGAATGGCCGATGCCAATGTCTGGCATTGGCCACCGGCCGGTCAGTAAGAACCACGCGACATCCAGACGGCCGGGACGGTCTTGATGATGATGCGAACGTCCTCGAACAGCGACCAGTTCTCGACATAGTGGCGATCGAAGGCGACGCGGCTGTCATAGGACACATCGTTGCGGCCGCTGACTTGCCACAGGCCAGTCAGGCCCGGGCGGGATTTCAGGTAATAGACGGCGGACGTGCCATAGATCTCCAGCTCGTCGCGCACGACCGGACGAGGGCCGACAAGGCTCATGTCGCCCTGCAGGATGTTGATGATCTGCGGCAGCTCGTCGAGGCTGAGTTTCCTCAGCACAGCTCCGACACGGGTAACGCGCGGATCGTTCTTCAGCTTGCGGGCGGCGATCCATTCCGCGTTGGCATCC
>NZ_RZRK01000043.1:0-15547 GCF_003997835.1 Mesorhizobium sp. M7A.F.Ca.CA.004.12.1.1 | reverse complement strand
CGCAGCGACTGTCGATGCCGACAAGGCGACAATCGACGCCGACAATGTCCAGCTTGGCTTCGCCACGATCACGGCGCCGATTTCCGGCAGGCTGGGTGCTGTCAGCGTCGCCGTCGGCGATCTCGTCACCGTCAGCAATGGCAACAGCAGTACGGCGACCCCGCTGGTGACCATCACCCAGATGGACCCGCTGCAGGTCAACTTCAATCTTCCCGAGAGTAACCTGGCCCTGCTGCACAAGGCGCTCGCCAACCCGCAGCAGGGCGCGGTGACACTGACCAAGGATGGTGACCCGACGCCGATCGGCAAGGGTACGCTCGATTTCGTCGACTCCAGCGTCGACACCGCGTCGGGCACGATTGCCACGCGGGCAAGCATTCCCAATGCCGATCTTTCGCTATGGCCCGGCCAGTATGTGAATGTCGTGCTCGACGCCGGCATCATGCCGCAGATGACATCGGTTCCCACGGTCGCGGTGCAGCCAAGCCAGAAGGGGCCGTTCGTCTATGTCGTCAAGCCGGACAACACGGTCGAGATGCGGCCGGTGCAGGTGGCGCTGACCGAAGGCGAGAACAGCGCCGTCAGCCAGGGGCTGAAAAGCGGCGAGAAAGTTGTCACTGAGGGCCAGACGAGGCTGAAGGACGGCGCCGCGGTGCATGAGGGCAAGGCCACGGCCGATGCCGCGCCGAAGGTGGCCGAGGCGAGCAAAGCCGGCGAGGCGGCCCAATGATCTCCGAATTCTGCATACGCAGGCCTGTCGCCACCCTTCTGATGTCGTTCGCCCTCGTGCTGGGCGGACTGTTCGCCTACAAGTTCCTGCCGGTGGCGGCACTGCCCAGCGCCGAATTCCCGGTGGTCAACGTCTCGGCTTCGCTGCCCGGCGCCTCGCCGGAAACCATGGCGACGTCGGTGGCGACCCCGCTGATCAAGCAGTTCGCAACCATCGCCGGTATCGATTCGATCTCGACCACGAACTCGCTTGGCCAGACCTCGATCGCCATCCAGTTCGTGCTCAACCGCGACATCGACGCGGCAGCAGCCGACGTGCAGGCGGCGATCGCGCGCACGCAGAAATCATTGCCGCCGCAGATGACGGCGCCGCCGAGCTATCGCAAGGTCAATCCGGCCGACGCGCCGATCCTTTTGATGTCGCTGGTCAGCGACACGGTTCCGCTGACCGATCTCGATGCTTTCGCGGAAAATGTCATCTCGCCGTCGCTGTCGACCATAGACGGCGTGGCGCAGGTCTCGATCTTCGGCCAACAGAAATACGCGGTGCGCATCCAGATCGACCCGACCGCGCTTGCCGCGCGCGGCATCTCGATCGATCAGCTGCAGGCGGCGGTCGCCTCGGCCAACAGCAACACGCCGCTCGGCGTGCTGCAGAACGACAAGCAGCAGCTTACCATCACCGCCAACACGCAGCTGACTGACGCCGCCGGCTTCTCCAACATCATCATCGCCACCAAAAACGGTCACCCCGTGCGGTTGGGCGAGGTGACCCGTGTGGTCGATTCGGTGCAGACGACGACGACGGCGAGCTGGTATGACGGTACGCGCGCGATCATCATGGCGGTGCAGCGCCAACCCGACGCCAACACCGTCGACGTCGTCGACAAGGTCAAGGCCATGCTGCCGTCCTTCAAGGACCAGATGCCGGCCGCCGCCGACATCAAGCTGCTTAACGACCGCTCCAGTTCGATCCGTCAGGCCGTCGATGATGTCCAGTTCACGCTGCTGTTGACCATCGCGCTGGTGGTCATGGTGATCTTCGTGTTCCTGCGCCGGGTGACGGCGACCATCATCCCGGCCGTGGCGGTGCCGATTTCGCTGATCGCCACGCTCAGCGCGATGTTCCTGTTCGGCTTTTCCATCGACAACATATCGCTGATGGGCCTGACGCTGGCGGTCGGCCTCGTCGTCGACGACGCCATCGTGATGCTTGAAAACATCTTCCGCCATATGGAGGAGGACGGGCTGTCGGCCTTCGACGCATCGCTGAAGGGCGCGCGCGAAATCGGCTTTACCATCATCTCGATCTCGATTTCGCTGGTCGCGGTGTTCATCCCGGTGCTGCTGATGGGTGGCGTCATCGGGCGCATCTTCAACGAGTTCGCCGTCGTGGTGACGGTCGCCATCCTGGCGTCGATGTTCGTGTCGCTGACGCTGACGCCGATGCTGTGCTCGCGGCTGCTGTCGGTGACCAAAGCCGACCGCGACAAGCATGGCCCCGGCCACAAGCCGGACCTCGTCACCCGCGGCTACGACAAGGTCTTGAGCTTCTGCCTGCGGCACACCTTCCTGGTGTTCCTCGTCTTCGTCGGCACCGCGGCAGCGTCGGTGTGGCTGATCCAGACTTCGCCGAAGGGTTTCTTCCCGCAGGAGGACATCGGCCAGATATCGGTGACCACCATCGCACGCCAGGACATCTCTTTCGACGCCATGTCCAGGCTGCAAGGACAGGTCGCCAGCGTCTTCTCGCATTCGCCCTATGTCGACCATGTGGCGTGGTCGGCGGGCAGCGGCAACAATGCGCTCAACCAGGGGCAGCTTTTCGTCCAGCTTAAGGGCAAGGACCAGCGCCCCGATATCGAGAAGGTGCTTTCGGACCTGCGCAAGCAACTGGCCGGCGTGGCGGGCATCGAGACCTACATGCAGCCGGTGCAGAATTTGAGGCTGGGCTCGCGGTCGTCGGCCAGCGCCTACCAGCTCGTGGTTCAGGGCCTTGATACCGGCCTGACCGATATTTGGGCGCAGAAACTGAACGACGCGATGGCTGCCGACCATGCGAACTTCACCGACGTCACCAGCGACCTGCAGAACAATGCGTTGCAGGCGACGCTGGTGGTGGATCGCGACAAGGCCGCCCAGCTCGGTATCGACACCGACACGTTGCGCTCCGCCCTCTATGGCGGGTTCGGCACCGACCAGGTTTCGACAATCTTCGGTTCGGCCGACAGCTACGAAGTCATCACCGAGCTCGATCCCAAGATCGAGTGGTCGCCCGAGCGGATGCTGGCCATCCAGATGAGGACGGCGAGCGGCAGTCTTGTTCCGCTCGGCGCCTTCGCCCGGGTCGATCGCACGGCCGGCGCCCTGACTGTCAACCAGCTCGGCCAGCTTCCAGCCGTGACCATCTCCTACAATCTGCCGCAGGGCGTGGCGCTGGGCGACAGCGTGACGCGCATCAATGCGCTCAAGGAGCAGATCGGCATGCCGACGGTGATCTCGACGACCTTTGCCGGCACGGCCAAGACCTTCCAGGATTCTCTTGCCAACCAGGGTTTTCTGGTCGGCGGCGCAATCCTGACCATCTATATCGTGCTCGGCATCCTCTACGAGAGCTTCATCCACCCGCTGACCATCCTTACCGGCCTGCCATCGGCCGTGCTGGGAGCGGTCGTTGCGCTGCGCTTCGCCGGCATGGATCTGTCTGTTATCGCGGTGATCGGCATCCTGATGCTGATCGGCATCGTCAAGAAGAACGGCATCATGATGGTCGACGTCGCGCTTGAACTGCGACGAGAAGGCATGTCGGCGACCGAGTCGATCCACAAGGCCTGCCTGATGCGGTTCAGGCCGATCATGATGACGACGCTGGCGGCACTGATGGGCACGTTCCCGATCGCGCTCGGCACCGGCGCCAGCGCCGAATTGCGCCAGCCGCTGGGCGTTGCCGTTGTCGGTGGCCTGCTTGCCTCGCAGGCGCTGACCCTGTTCGTGACGCCGGTGATCTATGTCTACATGGAGAATCTCTCGGGCTGGCTGGTCGGGCTCTGGTCGAAGCGCAAGGGCGAGACGGGCCCGGTCGAAGCGGGGGATCAGCCGTCGCTATTCAAGGCCAGGGAAGACATGCTGCCCGAACCGCAGCGGGCGGCGGCCGAATGATGTGACAGGGCCAGCGCCATGTGCCGTTGGCCCAAGCCGTTGCGCTTGCGGCGGCATCACTGGAAACGTAGTTTGCGGCCATGTCACACGATCATGACCACGACAACGACCTCGATCCGTTTGCCGCCCGCGTGCGCGCGCTGGAAACCATCCTCACTCAGAAGGGGCTGATCGATCCGGCCGCGATCGACGTCATCGTCGATACCTACGAGACGAAGATCGGCCCGCGCAATGGCGCCAGGGTGGTGGCGAAAGCCTGGAGCTATCCCGCCTATGCCGAATGGCTGAAGCGCGATGCGACGGCGGCGATCGCATCGCTCAGCTATACCGGCCGCCAGGGCGAGCACATGCAGGCGGTGTTCAACACCGAGGAGACGCACAATCTCGTCGTCTGCACGCTGTGCTCCTGCTATCCGTGGTCGGTGCTCGGCCTGCCTCCGGTCTGGTACAAGGCGCCGCCCTATCGTTCGCGCGCGGTGATCGATCCGCGCGGCGTGCTGGAAGAATTTGGACTCACGCTGCCGGCCGGGACAAAAATACGCGTCTGGGATTCGACCGCGGAGCTGCGCTATCTCGTCGTGCCGATGCGGCCTGAGGGCACCGAGGGCTGGAGCGAGGAGCGGCTGGCGGAGCTGGTCAGCCGTGATGCGATGATCGGGACCGGCCTGGCCCAAAGACCTGAAATAGAGGGGCAGCCGGCATGAACGGGCCGCACGATCTTGGCGGGCAGATGGGGTTCGGCCCCGTCGCGCCCGAAAAGGACGAGCCCTATTTCCATGCCGCCTGGGAAAGGCGGGCGCTCGGCGTTACGCTGACTGCCGGCGCCATGGGCGCGTGGAACATCGACGAGAGCCGGCACGCACGGGAATCGCTGCATCCGGCTGTCTACTATTCATCGAGCTACTACCAGATATGGATCAAGGCGCTGGAGGTGCTGTTGAACCGCCATGGCTTCGTCAGCGAGCGCGATCTCGAAGCGGGCAAGGCAGTCGATCCGGCAGCGACGCCCAAGAGGGTGCTGAAGGCGGAAAACGTGCCCGCAGTGCTGGCCAAGGGTGGTCCTTGCGACCGGTCGGCGGCGCGGCCGGCGCGGTTCAAGGCCGGCGACCCCGTACGGACCAAAAACCTCAACCCGACCGGCCACACGCGGCTGCCGCGCTATGCGCGCGCCAAGCAGGGGGTGATTGAGACGGTGCACGACGGTTTCGTGTTCCCCGACAGCAACGCGCATGGACACGGCGAAAATCCGCAATGGGTCTACACCGTGGTTTTCGAAGGGCCGGAAATCTGGGGCGAGGACGCCGACCCGACGCTGAGCGTCTCGATAGACGCCTGGGAGAGCTATCTTGAGCCGGCGTGATACGGATCTGCCCGAGCTGCCGCCGGGCGTCGATACGCCGGTGTTTGCCGAGCCGTGGCAGGCTGAGGCGTTCGCCATGACGGTGGCGTTGCACGACAAGGGCCTGTTTTCGTGGAGCGAGTGGGCGCAGGCGCTGTCGATCGAAGTGAAGAAGCCAGGCGCCGCGGCTGACGGCCATGACTATTACGAACATTGGCTGGCCGCGCTGGAAAGCCTGCTTGCCACCAAAGGGCTGGCCGCCAAGTCGGATGTCGACGCCATGGCTGAAGCCTGGGAGCGCGCCGCGCATGCCACGCCGCACGGCAAGCCGATCCTGCTGGAAAACGATCCCCAGCCGATTCGATAAGGTGTGGGGTGAGCTTGTATGTTCCCTTTACGTTCTTGTCTGCGCCTGATAGCCTGACCCGTCGGCGGCATTGAAGCGTCCCGGCGCATCGATGATGGTGGCGGCTGTCTTGTCTTTCCCTTGCGAATCCGGTCTCTCGCGCTGATGGAATTCTCTCCCCAACAGGACGACGCGCTGAAGGCGGTCGCCCAATGGCTGAAGACCGGCCAGCCGCAGCTGTTCCGGCTGTTCGGCTATGCCGGCACCGGCAAGACGACGCTGGCGCGGTATTTCGCCGAACATGTCGACGGCCAGGTGCAGTTCGCCGCCTTCACCGGCAAGGCGGCGCAGGTGCTGCGCTCCAAGGGCGCGGTCAATGCGCGCACCATTCATTCGCTGATCTATCGGCCGAAGGGCGAGGAATCGGTATCGGACGAGGTCACCGGCAAGACCTCGATGTCGCCGACCTTCTCGCTTAACCGCCAGAGCCCGATTACGCGGGCGAAACTGGTCGTCATCGACGAATGCTCGATGGTCGACGAGCAGCTCGGCCGCGACCTGATGAGTTTCGGCACGCCGATCCTGGTGCTGGGCGACCCCGGCCAGCTGCCGCCGATCTCGGGTGGCGGCTTCTTCACCGACCACGAGCCGGATTTTTTGCTGACCGAAATCCACCGGCAGGCGCGCGACAACCCGATCCTGCGGCTGGCGCTCGATGTGCGCGAGGGCCGTGAATTCATGCGTGGCGACTATGGCACGGCGCAGGTGATCGGCAAGGAAGACGTTACCCAGGAGCTGGTGCTGAAGGCGGACCAGGTGCTGGTCGGCACCAACCGCACGCGTCGCCGCTACAATCAGCGGCTGCGCGAGCTCAAGGGCTTCAACGCCGATTATCCGCAGGCCGGCGACAAGCTCGTCTGCCTGCGCAACGATCCGGCCAAGGGCCTGCTCAACGGCTCGCTGTGGAAGGTGATGACCTCGTCGCGCGAGACGGTGAAGCCCGGCATCAACCTTCTGGTGTCGCCGGAAGAGGACGATCCGGATCGCGGCGTCGCCAAGATCAAGCTGCTCAAGGCGGCGTTCGAGGATCCCGATGCCGACATCCCGTGGCAGCAGAAGAAGCGCTTCGACGATTTCGACTATGGCTACGCGCTGACCGTGCACAAGGCGCAGGGCTCGCAGTGGAACGAGATCGTGCTGTTCGATGAAAGCTGGGCCTTCAAGGAAACCCGCCAGCGATGGCTCTACACCGCCATCACGCGGGCGGCCGAGCGGCTGACGATCGTCAGGTAGGGGCGCCGGATGCTGTTGCTCCGATAGGCTGCGCGGCAAGCCATTGCCAGGCGGCGGCCTCGTCCTCCGCCTTGAAGTGCCTGATTTCAACGGGCGGGGAGGACGGCAGAAAGCGTTGTGCGTCCGCTATCCAGTCCGGTTCGCCGATGGTTGCGCAACGGCCGACATGTTTCAATGCATGGATCGCGCCCTGCTTCAGGGTCTCGTCCGCGATGTCGGCCCAGTCGACGCCATCGTGGTCGACGAGGCGCACCAGCACATCGATGCGCGGATGCAGGGCATAGGCTGCCTCCAGCAGCCCGAAAAGATTTTCACCGTCGGCCGCGGAAACGTGCCCGACGACATCGATGGCGAAAAGGTCGTCGCGGCTGGTCTCGATACGGCGAATTGCCGGAACCTCATCGAGAAAATTCATCGGCGCTTTCCTTTCCCGGCTCGTTCATCAGGCTTGGAACACCCGAAACCCCCAGTCTGTTCCCACCAAAGGCATTACTGTTCCCGTCAAAGGCATTATAGGTGGGCGCGTTGAATGATTTCCGAGACCGCCCGCATGCCTGCAAAGCTCTCCGTCAACCTCAATGCCATCGCCATGCTGCGCAACCGGCGCGACCTGCCGTGGCCAAGCGTGACCGGCCTCGGCCGCATTGCGCTGGCGGCCGGGGCGCATGGGCTGACGGTGCATCCGCGCCCCGACGAGCGGCACACAAGACACTCCGATCTGCCTGAGATCCGGTCGCTGATCGACGACGAGTTTCCGCGCGCGGAATTCAACATAGAGGGCTATCCGACCGAGGATTTCCTGTTGCTTGTGGAAAAGCATCAGCCTGAACAGGTGACTTTGGTGCCGGACGATCCGGCCCAGGCGACATCGGACCATGGCTGGAACTTCGCCACCCAGGCCGCGTTCCTTACACCGATCGTCAAACGCTTGAAAAAAGGGGGCTTTCGCGTGTCGCTGTTTTCCGACCCTGATCCCGATTGGGTGGCGGCCGCACGTGACACCGGTGCCGATCGCATCGAGCTCTATACTGGTCCATATGGCAGCTATCACACAGATTCCGCCAAAGCGGCCAAAGAGCTGGAAAGATTGGGAAAAACCGCTGACGCGGCGCTTGCCGCCGGGCTGCAGGTCAATGCCGGGCACGATCTCGTGGTTGGCAATCTGCCGGCGCTGGTCAAGCGCATTCCGGCATTGGCCGAAGTGTCGATCGGACATGGGTTGACAGCCGACGCGTTGGAGTATGGCATGGCCGGCACGGTGGGTCGGTTCCTCAAGGCCTGCGGATGGTAGCGATGGGCAGCCTGGCGCGGCAGGCATGGCAGCCATTACGCGACGGCACTTGATATTGCATCGCAGCAAGCGTAGAGCACCGCGCGCTTATCGGAGTGTCGTCCATGGCCCTTACCAACACTGGTAGTGAGGCAGAACCCGTCGAACAATCGAGCCATTCGGAAGTCGAACAGCACAGCACCAAGGTTCTGATGCTGGGCGCGCTCGGTGTCGTCTATGGGGATATCGGCACCAGCCCGATCTACGCCTTTCGCGAGGCGCTGGTGGCGTCCTCGGGCGGCAATGTCGCCCAGCGCGGCGATATTCTCGGCGTGCTGTCGCTGATCATCTGGTCGCTGACGATCATCGTCACCATCAAATACATCATGTTCGTGCTGCGCGCCGACAACCGCGGCGAGGGCGGCGTGCTGTCGCTGATGGCGCTGGCGCGCGGCAGTTTCCCCAAGCGTTCAGCATTGATGCTCGCTATCGGCATCGTCGGGGCATCGCTTTTCTTCGGTGACGCCGTCATCACACCGGCGATTTCGGTGCTGTCGGCGGTCGAGGGCATGAATGTCGTCACGCCGACCTTCCAGCCCTATGTCGTGCCGCTGACATTGGTCATCCTTGCCATGGTGTTCGCGGTGCAGCGCTTTGGCACGGGCGGGGTGGGATTGGTGTTCGGCCCGGTGACCGCGGTATGGTTCCTGGCCATCGGCCTTTCCGGCCTCAACCACATCATCGCCGATCCGGAAATCCTGTGGGCGGTGAGCCCGCACTATATCGTCGCCTTCCTGATCAATTCGCCCGATGTCGCCTTCGTGACCATCGGCGCCATCTTTCTCGCCGTGACCGGCGCCGAAGCGCTCTATGCCGATCTCGGCCATTTCGGCCGCAAGCCGATCGTGCTGGCCTGGCTGGCGATCGTGTTTCCCTGCCTGCTGCTCAATTATGCCGGGCAGGGTGCCTTCGTGCTGGCCAAGAATGGCGTCGTCGGCCATCCGTTCTTCGAGATGAACGAAGGCTGGACGCTGATCCCGATGGTCGTGCTGGCGACCGCCGCCACGGTCATCGCCAGCCAGGCGGTGATATCAGGCGCGTTCTCGCTGACCAGGCAGGCGGTGCAGCTCAACATGCTGCCGCGGCTCGAAATCCTGCACACGTCGGAGAAACAGTCCGGCCAGATCTACATGCCGCGCGTCAATCTTCTGCTGGCGCTGGTGGTGATGATGCTGGTGGTCGGCTTCGGCGAGTCCAGCAGGCTGGCGTCGGCCTACGGTATTTCGGTGACCGGCAACATGCTGGTGACGACGGTGCTGCTCTATGTCGTCATGACGCGCATCTGGAAATGGCGGCTGTGGGTGGCAATCTCGCTTACGGCGCTGTTCGGCTTCATCGATGTCGGCTTCTTTGCCTCCAACATCGTCAAGGTGTTCGAGGGCGGCTGGGCCTCGCTGGCCGTGGCCTTCACCGTCGTGCTGGCCATGTGGACCTGGGTGCGCGGCAGCCGCTATCTGTTCGACAAGACCCGCCGCAACGAGATCCCGCTCGATTTCCTTGCCGGCAATTTGTTGAAGAAGAAGCCGCAGCTGGTCTCCGGCACCGCCGTCTTCCTCACCAGCGATCCGCTAAGCGCGCCAACCGCGCTGATGCACAGCCTGAAGCACTACAAGGTGCTGCATGAGCAGAACGTCATCCTTTCGGTGGTGACCGCGCCGCAGCCGGTGGTGCCCGACAGCGACCGGGTCAAGATGGAGACGGTCAACGAGCTGTTCATGCGGGTGACGCTGACCTTCGGCTACATGGAGCAGCCCAACATCCCGCGCGCACTGGCGATCTGCCGCAAGCAGGGCTGGAAGTTCGACATCATGACGACCTCGTTCTTCCTGTCGCGGCGTTCGCTCAAGGCCTCGCCCAATTCCGGCATGCCGGTGTGGCAGGACCGGCTGTTCATCGGCCTGGCCCGCACTGCGGCCGACGCGACGGAGTACTTTCAGATCCCGACCGGGCGCGTGGTGGAGATCGGCACGCAGGTGGCGATCTAGGGGCATGCCGGATCGGCGAATGGACTGTGCCTCACGGCACAGTCCATGTCACTCCGCTTCAACCGGCCAGGGCGACCTTGTTCGCCTCGAGGAATTGCTTCAACGTCTTTGGCGTCCTGCCCGAAAGCGACTCGATTGCGTCGGTCACCATGGCGATACGGCCGGCGCGCGTGTTGGCGTCGAAGGACACGATGACCTCAGCGAAATCCTCGGGAACGCCTGATGCCTTCACGCCTTCGGTCAAGGCTTCATCCGAAACCTGGACGACATCGAGCGGCTTGCCGGTGACCTCGCTTACCAGGGCGGCAATCTCAGCCGTGGTGTAGGCCTGCGGGCCGGTCAAGGTGTAGGTCTTGCTTTCGTTCGAAACGGCAGCGAGACCGGCGGCGATCGCTGCTGCCATGTCGTCGCGCGCACCAGGCGCAACGCGGCCCTCGCCGGCGGACGTGTACCATTTTCCCGAAGCGATCGCGTGCGGCAGGGTCATGAACAGGTTCTCCTGGTACCAGCCGTTGCGGAAGATCGTGTAGGGGATGCCGCTCGCTTTGATCGCCTGCTCGGTGCCGTAGTGATCATTGGCAAACAGCACCGGCGAAACCGGTTCCGGGTTGGGCATCGAGGTGTAGAGAAGGTGGGAAACACCGGCCTTTTTAGCGGCGGCAACCGCGTTCTGGTGCTGCCTCAGGCGCTTGCCGTGTAGCAGGTCGATCTCGCCGGTCGAGATGATCAGCACCCTGTCGGCGCCCTTGAAAGCAGCCTCCAACGATAGTGTGTCGTCGAAGTCAGCCGCCCTTGTGATGACGCCTCGCGCCGCCAACTCGGCAAGGTTTTCCGGATTGCGGGTGGTGGCGATGATCCGGCCCGCGGGGACCTTGAACGTGTCCAGCAGGTGGTTGATGACGCTGCGGCCGAGCTGGCCGGA
Organism: Mesorhizobium sp. M7A.F.Ca.CA.004.12.1.1; assembly: GCF_003997835.1. Taxonomy (NCBI): domain Bacteria; kingdom Pseudomonadati; phylum Pseudomonadota; class Alphaproteobacteria; order Hyphomicrobiales; family Phyllobacteriaceae; genus Mesorhizobium; species Mesorhizobium sp. M7A.F.Ca.CA.004.12.1.1. Next base: position 4,444 of record NZ_RZRK01000043.1, on the reverse strand, counting down.
AGCGCCGGTGACGAGAAGGGTTTGGGTCATGGAAGATCCTGACATTGCGCCGCTAAGGCGGTTCGAGGGGCAGTCTCAAAAAGAGACCAGCACTAAAATAGGAATTGACCCAGAGCCGTAAAGAAGGCAGTTTTTCGGGAGGTAGGCACGCGCAGGGAACCAGCGGTGGACAGCAAGATCGTCAATCTGAGATCGAAGTTGGAGGTCTACAAGGCGGTCTCCGGCGGCGGCAACTTCGCCAATTGTCCGGTCCGCGAGGTCATCCAGGGCGTGAGCGGCAAATGGAGCTCGCTGCTGATGATGGCTTTGGCCGAGCAGCCCTATCGCTTCGGCGAGTTGCGGCGGCTGGTGCCGGACATTTCACAGCGCATGCTGACGCAGACGCTCTACGATTTGCAGCGCGACGGCTATGTGCATCGCGAGGTGTTCCCGACCAAGCCGCCGAGCGTCGAGTACAGCCTGACCGATCTCGGGCATTCGATGTTCGGCGCCTTGCATCAGCTGATCCTGTGGGCCGAGCTCAATCATGATGCGGTGCGCGGCGCACGCGCCGATTTTGACGCCGCCCAAGGCTGACCAGCGGCGCAAAGCCGTTGGTGACGGCTTGATTTCGTCCCGCCGCTGAAGGATTGTCCCGGCCAATCCGGCTTTGGGGGCACTGGCATTTCCTATGATATCGCAATTGCAGGCGCCGGGCCGGCGGGACTGGCCGTGGCGCTCTATCTCAGGCGTGCCGGGCATCGGGTCACCGTGTTCGAGCGCTTCGATGAGCCGAAGCCGGTCGGCTCCGGGCTGATTCTTCAGCCGACAGGGCTGACGGTACTGGCCGGTCTTGGCCTGCTCGACGACATACTGGCGCTGGGCAGCCGCATAGACCGCCTGCATGGCGCCGATGCTTCCACTGGCCGCACGGTGCTCGATGTCCGCTACGATGCGCAACGCGGTGGCCGCTTCGGGCTGGCGGTGCACCGGGCGGCTTTGTTCGGTGTGCTTTTCCGCGCCGCGCAGAGCGAGGCGATCGCCATCGAGACCGGCGTCGAGATCGAGGCCCTGGAGACCGGCGAACGGGCGACGCTGATCTGTGGCAACGGGCGGAGGGCAGGGCCATTCGATCTGGTCGTCGACGCCAGCGGTTCGCGCTCGAAACTGCGCCGCGAAAGCGCTCCAGGCGAGCCGCGGCCACTCACCTATGGTGCGTTCTGGGCCTCGCTCGGCTGGCGTGGCGATGGTTTCGACGAGCACGCGCTGCTGCAACGCTACGACAAAGCGAGCGTGATGATCGGCGTGCTGCCGATCGGCCGACCGGAGCCGGGCGCTGAAAAGATGGCGGCCTTCTTCTGGAGCCTGAAGCCGTCGGATGCCGATGAGGTGCGCGTTCGCGGCCTGAACGCCTGGAAGGAAAGGGTGGTCCGGCTGTGGCCGCAGAGCGAGGCGTTCACCAGCCAGATCGACAGTTTCGACCAGCTCTCGCTGGCCCGCTACGGCCACCACACGATGAAGCTTCCGGCCGGTAGGCGATTGGCCGTCATCGGCGATGCGGCGCATTCCACCAGTCCGCAACTCGGGCAAGGGGCGAACATGGCGCTGCTCGATGCCGCGGCGCTCAGCAATGCGCTGGCGCGGGCGTCAAACGTCGAGGCAGCGCTGGAGGCCTATGCGAGGGCGCGGCGCTGGCATGTCCGCGTCTTCCAGGCGCTGTCGCTGGCATTCACGCCGTTCTACCAGTCGGATTCGGTGGCGCTGCCCTTCCTCCGCGACAGGCTGGTGGCGACGGTGGCAAAAATCCCGCCGGCGCCGCAATTCCTCGCCTCGATGGTGGCGGGAACCGTGATCGATCCGTTCAGGCGGATTGGACTTGAGGAAACGCGGTGGGATTTCGGACAAAATCCGGATCATGATACGACCGCATCCTAGAGTTTTTCGCATCAGACCGATCCGCATGAACGCTGTCATGTCCATAGTCCGAAAATCGCTAGGCCTGATGCAGGTCGTTGCATCTGTCCTGGCCACGTCGGTCGTGGCGCCGCCCTTGCCGACGGCGCAAGCTCAGACGCCGGGCCAAGCCGGTCAGCAGACTCCAGCAGGCAGTGAAGAGGCGCTGAAAGTTCGGATCGATGCGGCCTACAAGCTGATGATGGAGGTCGGGCGCTTCGACGATGGTTATGCGCAGTTGCGGGCAGCGCTGCTCGATGCGGCCAGGAGCGACCTCTACGAGTTCACCGTGGAGAGCTACTCGAACGCCGGCGCGACGTTCCTCAACAACCAGATCCTCGACAACGCCGAGGAGATTTTCGCCGAAGGCCTGAAAACCAGGGCGATGCAGCAGGATGTCGCGAAGCGTGCCGATTTCTATCTCAATTACGCAATGCTGAAACAGGCCGAGAAAGACTATCAGGGCTTCGTTTCCATGTGCGCTACGGCAACCAATCTCTACGCCCACTACCAAGGCACGGAATCCCTGGAACTCATGTATGCCAACGATGTGCTGGCGACAGGGATCGCTGCATTCGGTCAAATCGCTGCGGCGATCAACGTTGACCAGCGCAATCTGGAGATTGCGGAGCGGGTGCTTGGCCAGGACGATCGCTTCACCTGGAAGCTGCAGAACAATCTGGCCGACATGCTGCGTCAGATCGGGGCACCGACACGCGCCTTACAGTACGACCTGAATGTGCTCGAGAAACGTATCGGCTACTACGGGCCAAATCACTTCAACGTTCTGGTTAGCGCCAACAACACGGCTCAGGACTATCTCGACCTCGCCAAGTACGACGAGGCCTTGCGCTATTTCCAGCAGGACCGGGATATCGCTGTCCTCCTCAAGCAGGAAGGCAATCTGATTGAGCAGGCCGATGCCTGGCTGCTTTACACCAGGGCTCTTTCCGGTGCACAGCCGCTCGACGCGCCGACGCTCGCACGCTTGCTGCCGCTGACCAACGACGCGAGTTATCCCGAGATATTGGCAATCAAGATCGCCAACCTGCTCGCCGCGCATTTCGCCGCGATGGGCGATACCGAAAACAGCATGAACCAACTCGATCGGGCCTATAGCATCGCCGGATCGACATACGGCTCGGTGCACCCGCTGACCTTTGCCGCGCGGCAGGCCATGGCCAACCTCAAGGCGAAGTCGAATCCCGAGGCTGCAGCCACCGATTTTGCGGCTCTCAACGATGACATGTTGCGTTGGAATTGGTTCCAGGTGAGCACGGCCGCCAACCCGGTCGTCGCTGAAGCCAGCCGCGCCTTGGCCGATGACATGCTCTACGACTATGCGCGGCTGGCAAAAAACAACGCATCGGCAGTGCCGGCATTCGCTGAAGCGGTGCGTCGCTGGCCGACACTCGAAAACGACAAACGGGATCAGTTGCGCAGACTGTCGCGTTTGATCGATCCGAACGATATGGAGACACGGCATTTGATCCAGGCCGGGATACGGCTGTCCCTGGCCTACCAGGAGGCTGCTTCCAGTGGCGACAGTGCCGACGATCCAGGTGCGGTACAGCCCGACCAGGCTCAGGCGGCGTACGAAAAGGCGATCACGAGAGTTACGACGAAGTACAGATTCGACCAAAGCGTGGTGGACAAGCCACTGCCATCCGCAAACACGCTGCTGCAGCCCAACGAGGCGCTGATCGATTATTTCATCACTCGCAAGTGGCGGGCGGACCGCGAGAGCGCCGATCCGCTGGAAGACGAACGGCTCTACGCGATCGTCACGCGCAAGGACCAGCAGCCGTCGCTCTATGACCTCGGCGATCCGCGCCGGCTCATCCCAGCCGCCCGGGAAACCCGCATGGCAAACCTCAGGTCGACCCGCTCCGCGCAGGAGCGTGGCGCTGTGACCCTGGTCGATCTGAACGCGACATTCACAGGGCTTTACGCCGGTCTGATCGCACCTCTGGAGCCGTCGCTTGGCGGCGCCGACACGCTTTTCGTGGTGCCGGACGGCAAGCTGTTTTCGGTGCCATTCCCCTTGCTGCAGGACAGCAAGGGCGCGTCGCTCGATGATCGCTTCCTGGTGCGCATGCTGACCCGGCCGGAATCGCTGTTGAACGCAGGCATCGATCAGAGTTTTCCCAAGTCCGGCAAGGCCTTGCTGGCCGGCGGCCTGGATTACGCACGGGGTGCGGAGAAGGGTGCCGAGCCGCTACCGGGTACCCGCAAGGAGGTCGACGCGATCGCCTCGATCCTGCGCGGCGATCATTATTCGGTCGAGACCCTTACCGGAACGGCTGCCGGCGAACGGGCGCTGCGCAAGGACATCGAGCAGGCCACGGTCGCGCATCTGGCCACACATGGTGCCTACCGCGACGAGAAAGAGGGCGGCGTCGGTGCCGTGAATGCGCTGTGGCAGAGTGAGGTCGTGCTGTCCCGGTCGGGAAACCGGCAATCGATGAAGCGCGATGATGATGACGGCCGGCTCTATGGCATGGAGCTGATG
>NZ_RZRK01000439.1:0-5269 GCF_003997835.1 Mesorhizobium sp. M7A.F.Ca.CA.004.12.1.1 | reverse complement strand
GCACACGGAACAATCCCATCCAGCCGCCGGCCCACAGGCCATGGCGGGCGATCGCCTCATGGGCATATTCCGAACAGGTCGGCAGATGCCGGCAGGTATTGCCGACAAAGCCCGACAGCGTCAGCTGATAGAGGCGCACGAGCGACGTGCCGAGGAGACGGCCCGGCGTCTTGCGCCATGGACCGGGCCAGTTGCGGCCGCGTTTCGGCGGCCTGGCGATATGCGCATGCCCATGCTGGTCGCGCACCACAGTCTCCGTATCGCGTTTCCCAGGCGATAGATGTGAGCTTCCACTGGAGAACGCAATCCCCACTCCTTGTGCGCACTCAGTCGTCACGGGCGGAACGGCGAAACGGCTGCCTGTCAGGCGAAGACGCCCACCGGCCACGACTGGTCGGCTCTTCGTAACGCTTTTCATGCTGTCTTCTGTCACGCCATTGAAACGTTGCGATCCGCATGACATCGCCAAAGATGCTCAGCAACTGGATCATGGTCGGTCTCCTTTGACATGGATTAGACCGCCGCTGGCCTTCGCCTTCAAACGAGTATAATTTCCACTTCGGATAATCCTGGGTTATGCGAAATGAAGCGTGGGCGCCTGCCGCTGACGGCATTGAGGAGCTTCGAGGCGGCGGGCCGGCATCTGAGCTTCAGCCGGGCCGCCGAGGAGCTTTTCGTCTCGCAGGCGGCGATCAGCCGGCAGATCCGGGAACTCGAAACCTTCCTGCGCCAACCCTTGTTCGAACGTCACCATCGCCGTGTCGAACTGACCGACACCGGGCGGCGTCTGCTGGAGCAGCTTGTCAGAAGTTTCGACGCCATCGATACCTTGCTTGGAGAACTGGTGGCGACACCGGCGCAGTCCGTGGTCCGCGTCAGTGTCGAGCCGTCGCTTGCATCCGTGTGGCTGGTGCCGCGGCTCAACCGGTTTCGCCAATTGCGGCCTGACATCGACGTCTCGCTCGAGGTCGACCCAAGGCTGATCGAGTTCCGCAGCGATCAGCCGGAGCTTGCCTTGCGCTTCAGCGCGCATGCCACCTCGTGGCCGCGCAGTCAGGCTGAGCGGCTTGCCTCGACGGTCGATTCGCCGGTCCTGTCGCCGGCGCTGCTTGCCTCTGGCCCTGCCCTCGACAGGCCGATCGATCTTGGTCGCTACACGCTCTTGCACGAGGAGAACCGCCAGGGCTGGGCGCGCTGGTTCGAAGCGGCCGGCGTGCCCGCCGACGCCATACCGGCGCGCGGGCCGATGCTGGCGGATGCGTCGCTTTCAAAGCAGGCCGCCTTGCTCGGACATGGCGTGCCTTGGGCGATCTCTTGCAGATCGGCGCGGAAATCGCATCCGGCGCGCTGGTCAAGCCGTTCGACATCGACGTCGCATCCGGCGCCTATTGGCTGGTGGCCAGAAACTTGCGCGACCTCTCGGAACCGGCCGCCGCGTTCGCCGACTGGCTCAGAAGCGAATTTGCCGAAAGCAGGCGGGTGCTGGAAGCGCAGGCTTGAACCTTCCGGCCGGGCCCGCTACTTGGCCTTCTTGCGGTATTTTTCGAAGAGTTTGTCGAGCGTATCCGCGGCCGGAAGCTCGCCCGGTGAGTCTTCTCCCGGGTTGAATGTGAGGATGACATCGCGCCACATATCATAGTGGGCAGCATATGATGTCAGCCTGGGAAATGGCGCGCAGCGTGCGATGGCCCGGACAGCGGACTCGGCAACCTTGTCCGGCGGCGTCGTCACAGGACCGAGGATTTTTGGCGGGCCTGCGAGTGACCCGTCCTTGTTCAGACTGATCTGGACGCGTGCAATGCTGTGGGTGTTTGCAGGCATGTTCCAACAATGCTGGATTGCCTTCATGAGATAGTCGCCGATATCGCGCTCGACCGCTACGTCTGCCCGGCTCGGGGTCCCGCCCAACGCGAGTGAGCCAGCAAGGCTCCCGGCAAACACCAGGCTTTGGTAGCCAAACCCCAAGGTCAGGCCGCTTCTTCGGCGCGCTTCTTCTCGATCTGGCCGATGGCGTCGACCACGGCATCGAAAGTCAGCATGGTCGAAGCGTGCCGCGCCTTGTAGTCGCGCACCGGCTCCAGATATCTGAGGTCGGCGAAGCGACCGTCCGGCGGGGCGCCATTTTCCTTGAGCATCTTCAGCATGGTGTCGCGCACCGCGCGCAATTCCTCAGCACTCGCGCCGACGACATGCTGCGCCATGATCGATGACGACGCCTGGCCGAGCGCACAGGCTTTCACGTCATGGGCAAAGTCCGTGACCAGGCCGTCCTGCATCTTGAGGTCGACGGTGACCGTGGAACCGCATAGCTTGGAGTGAGCCTTGGCGGTCGCGTCAGGATGATCGAGACGGCCGATGCGGCCAATGTTCCCGGCAAAACCGAGAATTTTCGCGTTGTAGACCTCGTTTATCATTATTTTCCAATCCGTCGCCGCCAAGCGAACAGCGATTGCCGCTGTCGTGTCTTCCTTTCGCTCGCTATGACCTTATATAATGCTGGCAGTCCGGTATCGACAAGAACGACGAAAGCCAATGTCCTTGCCGGGAAGTTCACGCCACTTACGGGGCTGGAAACGGGGCGAGTTTCCGACACCGAAAGGTCGTGGTCCGTTCAACTCGTTCCTCCGCCGAGAGGGACTACGGGAGACGCCTTTATGGATGCCGTCATCAAGAAGCTCATGCCACAGTCAGCCTATATGGAAAAGCCGGTCACCGACCGGCCAAGCGAAGCCGAAGTCGAAGCCGCCGTGCGCACGCTTTTGCGCTGGACCGGCGACAATCCGGACCGCGAAGGGCTGGTCGACACGCCGAAGCGGGTGGCAAAGGCCTATCGCGAAATGTTCGGCGGCTACGACATGTGCCCGGCGGACGAGCTCGGCCGCACCTTCGAGGAGGTCGCCGGCTACGATGACCTGGTCATCGTCAAGGACATAACATTCCATTCGCATTGCGAGCACCACATGGTGCCGATCATCGGCAAGGCACATGTCGGCTATCTGCCGGATGGCAAGGTTGTCGGCCTGTCCAAGATCGCCCGCGTCGTCGATATCTTCGCCCACCGCCTGCAGACCCAGGAGGCGCTGACGGCGCAGATCGCCGGCGTCATCCAGGACGTGCTCAATCCGCGCGGCGTCGCCGTCATGATCGAGGCCGAGCACATGTGCATGGCCATGCGCGGCATCCGCAAGCAGGGTTCAACTACGCTGACCTCGACCTTCACCGGCGTCTTCAAGGATACGCCCGAAGAGCAGGTTCGTTTCGTGACCATGGTGCGTGGCGGCGGGATCTGAATGGCCCTCGCCGGCCATCAGACCATGATCCCGAAAAGTGGAGACCGGTTTTCGGACAAGATCATGGTCAACGAGGAAAATGGACCGGCGATGTCGGCACTGGAATTTCCAAAAGCTCCGTCGGACAAGAAAGCGCTCGAGGAAGGCGCGGTGTTCTCGCCGCGCTTCGATGCAGCCGGGCTGGTCACGGTCGTCGTCACCGATGCCGGAGACGGCATGCTGTTGATGCTTGCGCATATGAATGCGCAAGCACTGGCACTGACGCTGGAGACCGGCATCGCCCACTACTGGTCGCGCTCGCGCAACGTGCTTTGGAAAAAGGGCGAAACATCAGGCAATTTTCAGCATGTCGTCGAGATGCTCACGGATTGTGACCAGGATGCCATATGGTTGCGCGTCAAAGTGTTGGGCCACGACGCAACCTGTCACACCGGCCGGCGTTCATGCTTTTATCGGACGGTGGGGCTGGTCGATGGCAAGGGGACGCTTGCCGGCGACGGCAGCAAGCCGCTGTTCGATACGGAAAACACGTATCGGAAACCACCAGCTTGAACCTTCTGCCTGACACCAACCACACAGATTCATCATTTCGATACGGCCCGCTCGTATAGTAGCCGTGGGACAAGGGAGATCATGATGCTCGAGTGGGCGTCATTGCGTAACAGACCAGATGTCAGGGAGGCCAACGGCCTATCCTCGTCAGGCGGCGCGTCCGAAACGAACTCCCAGAAGAAAACAGCCATTTCGCTCGCCTTGGGTGGCGGTTGCGCCCGCGGCTGGGCGCATATCGGCGTGCTGCGCGCGCTCGACGAAGCCGGCATCGAAGTGTCGATGATCGCCGGCACCTCGATCGGCGCGTTGGTCGGCGGCTGCTATCTCGCCGGCAAACTGGACGAGCTCGAAGAATTCGCCCGCAGCCTGACCAAGCGACGCATCTTCGGCCTGCTCGATCTCAATTTGCGCGGCAGCGGCCTGTTCGGCGGTATGAAGCTCGATGCAAGGCTGCGCGAGCACATGGCCGGCATTCGTTTCGAGGACCTTGCCAAGCCGTTCGTCGCGGTCACCTCCGAGATCCGCACCGGCCACGAAATCTGGCTGTCGAGCGGCTCATTGATCACCGCCATGCGCGCCTCCTACGCGCTGCCCGGCGTGTTCGAGCCGGTGAATTGCAACGGCCGCGTGCTGGTCGACGGCGCGCTGGTCAACCCGGTACCGGTATCGGTCTGCCGCGCCTATGAGCAGCCGCTCGTCGTGGCGGTCAACCTTCACTATGATCTGTTCGGCCGCGCCGCCGTCATCAAGCATAGCGCCGGCGAGTTGGTCGTTGAAAAGGACGCGCCGCGGCCTGGTCAGATCGACGCCGAGCGCCAGTCGCATCAGACGCGGCTCGGCATCACCGGCGTCATGGTCGAGGCCTTCAACATCATTCAGGACCGCATTTCGCGCGCCAGGCTTGCCGGCGACCCGCCTGACATGTCGCTGCAGCCGAAGCTCAGCCATATCGGCCTGACCGAATTCCACCGCGCCGACGAGGCGATCAACCTCGGCTATCAGGCGACGATGGCGCAGATCGGCGAACTGACCCGGCTGCAGACCGTTCTCGCCTGATCAAAGCCTACGCACGAGCCGCATCGGTGATGCGAAACTGCACGGTGCGGTTGCCATTCCAGTAGTTGCCTGACAGCGAACCGGCGACGTGGATCGTCTTGCCCCGGTTCTTGAACAGGAATTCGCCAAGTGCGGTATCGACAGCGCGAAAGGCGATCGCCTGGATGCGGCCGCCGCTTTCCGATTGCAGTTCGACGCGGATGTGGTTGGTGCCGACCGGCCGCGCATCGGCCAATCGGTGGCGCGGCAACGCGAAAACAGGGGCCACATGCCCGGCACCGAAGGGTCCGGCCTGTTCCAGCGCGTCGAGCAGGCTGAGCGTCGCGCCTTCAGCGGCAAGTGCGCCGTCTATGGCCAGGCTTTCCTCGCCC
>NZ_RZRK01000438.1:0-5290 GCF_003997835.1 Mesorhizobium sp. M7A.F.Ca.CA.004.12.1.1 | reverse complement strand
AACCTCATATAATCAAGAGGATGCGCGATGATCGAAGAGACCTCACAAGATGGTGCGCAGCGGCGTGATCTGGCCTTCAGCTACCGGCTTTACAGCCCGGCGGATTCAACCGGCGAATGTCTCTTCCTGCTGCATGGATCGGGTGTCGACGAGACGACATTGGTGCCGCTGGCACGAGAGATCGCACCGCGGGCCAAGCTGATCGCGGTGCGTGGCCGCATTGTCCAGGAGGATGGTTTCCGCTGGTTCGCGCGCATCACGCCGACGCGCTTCGAACAGCACAGCATCCGCACCGAGACCGATGCCTTTGCGGGCTTCGTCGCCGACGCGGCCACACGCCACCATCTCGATCTCTCACGCGCGACGTTCCTCGGCTATTCGAACGGCGCCAATCTGGTTTCAAGCCTGATGCTGCTGCATCCGGAGCTCGTCGAGCGCGCCGCGCTGCTGCGGCCGATGCCGGTGCTCGATCACGTGCCGGCGACGGATTTGTCAAAGGTGCGCGTCCTGATGATCGCCGGCGCCGCGGATCTCACCTATTCGCCCTTCGCCCCTGCTCTGGTGACATTGCTCAGCCAGCATGGCGCCGAGATCGACGCCCGGATTGTCCCATCAGGTCATGAATTCGGCAGCGCCGACGCCGCAATCGTCAGACAATGGCTGTCGGGATCCGCGGCGGTGGCGCAGGCAAGCTGACAGGCTCGCCGCCACGACCAGCCGGCCTACCCTCGTCCCATCCTGTTCCAGGCGTCCAGCCCTGCAATCTTGTAGGCTTCGGCGAGCGTCGGATAGTTGAAGGTGTTGTTGACGAAGAAGTCGACGGTGCCGCCGAGATTGATCACCGCCTGGCCGATGTGGATGAGCTCGGTGGCGCCCTCGCCGATGATGTGCGCGCCGAGCAGACGGCGCGTTTCGACCGAGAACAACAGTTTCAGGAAGCCGGTGTTGACGCCCATGATATGGCCGCGCGAGGTCTCGCGAAAGCGCGCCACGCCGATCTCATAGGCCGCACCGCTTTCACGCACCTGTTCCTCGGACTGGCCGACCGTCGAGATTTCCGGCACCGCATAGATGCCATAGGGGAATGTTTCCGGTGGCGGCGGCAACGGCACGCCGAAGGCATGGCAGGCCGCCACCCTGCCCTGCTCCATCGAAGTCGAGGCCAGGCTCGGAAAGCCGATGACGTCGCCGGCGGCGTAGATGTTCGGCACGCTGGTCTGGAACGTATGCGGATCGACCTTGATGCGCCCTCTGGAGTCGGCGTCGATTCCCACGACATCGAGGCCCAGGTTGCCGACATTGCCGGTGCGGCCGGCGGCGTAGAGCACGACCTCTGAACGAATGGTGCGGCCATCGGCCAGTTCCACCTCGGCGGCATCAGGCTTGGAGCGGATTTCCTTCACCGCGCTGCCCAGCCGGATGGTCATGCCGCGATCGCGCATCTGGTGGATGAAATCGTCGACGATCTCGCGGTCGACGAAATCGAGGATGGAGTTGCGCGGCTCGACCAAGGTTACCGGCACGTCGAGCGCGGAAAAGATCGTTGCATATTCGACCCCGATGACGCCGGCGCCGATCACCGTCAGCGTGCGCGGCAAGCGGTCGAGTTCCAGCATCTCGTCGCTGTCGAAGATTCGGGTCTTGTCGAAAGGCACATCGCGCGGCCGGTGCGGCCTGGTGCCGACCGCGATCAGCGCATTAGCAAAACCGACCTCGCTGTAATCGCCGGTGTCGGTGGTCAGGCTGACCTTGTTGGGGCCAAGGAATTTCACCGCAGCCCGGGCGCTCTTGACCGTGTTGCGCATGAACTGGTGCTGCAGCACCTCGACCTCATGGTCGAGCGTCTTGTGCAGGCGCTCGACCAGATCGCCGACCGAGATATCCTGCTTGACCCGGTAGCCGCGCCCGTAGAAGCCGCGCTCACGCCAACCCGAAAGGTTGAGCACCGTTTCGCGCAGCGTTTTCGACGGGATGGTGCCGGTATGCACCGAGACACCGCCCAGACGCCGGCCGCGATCGACCACCAGCACCGATTTGCCGAGCTTGGCCGACTGCACCGCGGCCCGGCGACCGGAAGGGCCGCTGCCGATGACCAGCATGCCGTAGTCCATATTGCCCCGTCCCCTGCCATGTGCGCTTTTGCTGCGCCGCAGCAAGCTAATGCTATCCGCGCCGCAAATTCAACCGGTTCAGATTGCGCCTGGCGCCTTGAAGGCCGGCGCACCGCAAGAAGCCCGATCTTGATTCCGCCACAGGCCTTCACCATTTCATGGCTGAGCGGTCCGCACCCTATGTCGGACCTTGTTACGAGGAAATGACATGAACGCGCGCGTTCTCGACGGCGAAATCATCACCAGCAGGCTCGACGATGTCAGGGCCTATGACGGCGTGCGCACGAAGCGCATCCTGGCTTTCGTGATCGACTATGTCATCGTCGCGCTGCTTACCATTCCGTTTGCCATTCTGGTGTTCTTCCTCGGGCTTTTGACCCTCGGGCTTGGCTGGATGCTGTTCGGTATCCTGTTGCCGACTGTGGCCATCCTCTACATCTGGAACACGCTGGGCAGCACCGACCAGGCCACCACGGGCATGAAGATGATGGGCATCCGGCTCGACCGGCTCGACGGCAGGCCGATCGACGGCCTCACCGCGGTCGTCCATTCGGTGCTGTTCTGGGCCGGCAACGTCATCCTGTCGCCGCTCGTCCTGCTGGTGACGCTGTTTTCCGACCGCAAGCGCACCTTGCACGATCTTTTGCTTGGCACGGTCGTCAGCCGCACGGACCGCTGAAACGGCCCTCTGAAGAGCAGTCGCAACCGATTGAGCACAAATGTGAAGGCGTCGAGTCGACCACGCCCACATAATCCTGTTGAATTTTTCGCCGTCCGCGCCAAAGGTAGAGCGATTCGAAGGAGTGTTTCCAAGGCTCGATGACGCAGCATCCGACCCAGTCGCCGCAGTTCTTCCTGACCGCGCCGTCGCCGTGCCCCTATCTCGACGGCCAGTTCGAGCGCAAGGTGTTCACGCACCTGGTTGGCGACAAGGCGGCGGAGATGAACGACCTCTTGACCCAAGGCGGCTTCCGGCGCTCGCAGAACATCGCCTACAGGCCGGCCTGCGAGACCTGCCGCGCCTGCGTTTCGGTACGCATCCTCGCCCAGGAATTCGTCGCCAGCCGCAACATGAAGCGCGTGCTGCAGCACAATTCCGATCTCGTCGGCCACATGCACAATGCCGAGCCTTCGACCGAACAATATTCCCTGTTCCGCAGCTATCTCGATGCCCGCCACCGCCGTGGCGGCATGTCCGACATGACGGTGCTCGACTATGCGATGATGGTCGAGGATACCCATGTCGACACCAAGGTGATCGAGTATCGGCGGCGTGGACCAGACACGTTCATCACCGGCAAGGGACAGGGCGAGCTGATCGCGGTGGCGCTCACCGACAAGATGGCCGACGGCCTGTCGATGGTCTATTCCTACTTCAATCCCGATTTCGAGGAACGGTCGCTCGGCACGTTCATGATCCTCGACCACATCGCCCGCGCCAGGGCGATGGGCCTGCCCCATGTCTATCTCGGCTACTGGGTCAACGGCTCGCGCAAGATGAATTATAAGATGCGCTTCATGCCGCAGGAGCATCTCGGCCCGAAGGGCTGGGAGCGCTACACCAACGAAGCGGTCGCGCGCTGATTACTCTTTCCCAAGTCCGGGCTTAAACATTTTCAATCGAGACGATGCTGGTCTTTCCGCTGGTTGGCGGAGAGCGTGCGATTGCGCCGGTCCGCCATCCTCTCCCGAATTCATTGTGAAAGTCGCTGCATGTCGTCTCACGATACTCACACCAAAGGACTTCTGCTCACCGCATTTGGCGGGCTGACGCTGACCGTGGACATCCCGCTGATCCGGCTCGCCCACGGCGAGGCATGGACAATCCTGCTGCTGCGCACCGGCTGCACCTTGGCCGCGGCACTGATCATGTGGACCATCTGGCGCTCGTTCAGCAAGAATGCGCCGCAGCTGATACCTGGCTGGTCGGGCCTGATCGTTGCCGCGATCTACGGGCTCGGCGCGATTGCGTTCATCACAGGCGTCTACAACACCTCGACCGCCAACCTGGTGTTCATCCTGGCCTTCACAACCATGTTCGCCGCGCTGCTTTCATGGGTGTTCCTGAAGGAGCGGCCGCGGCCGCTGACCCTTGCGGCATTGGCCATGATGATTGTCGGCGTCGTCATCATCGTCGGCGATTCCGTTGGCACCGGACATCTGTTCGGCGACCTGATGGCGTTGTGTTCGGCCTTCCTGATCGCCTGCGCCATCACCATCTCGCGCGCCAGCGGCAAGGATATGGGCTTTACCTCACTGATCGGCGTCGTCCTGCCCTTCGGGCTGGCGGCGTTCATGGTCTCCAACACCGGCTTTCAGGTGGAGGCGCCCTGGTGGATCATCCTCAACGGCGCCGTCGTCATGCCGATTGCGTTCTTCTGCCTTGCCGCCGGGCCGAAATACATTTCGGGCCCTGAAGTGGCGATGTTCTACCTGCTCGAAACCGTGCTGGCGCCGGTCTGGGTGTGGATGATCTTTGCCGAAACACCGACGCGCAACAGCCTGATCGGCGGCGCGATCCTGATCGTCACGCTGATCGCGCATTCGCTGTGGCAGCTTCACGAGGGACGCAAGCGGCGTGGCGACCTTGCGGTGCAACATCCGGTCTAAGGCGCGTTGAGATCAGGCGCTGGCCTTCTTCGCCACGTCGGGTTCCGGCAGGACCTCGATTTGCGGACCGGCTTCGATTTCGGCTGGCGAGCCCGGGACGACTTCATCGGCCATTTCCACCTCGCGAAGCCATTCGCGCCAGATCGCGACCAGCAGGGCCATCAGCACCGGGCCGATGAACAGACCGAGAAACCCCATGGTCTTGACGCCGCCGATCAGGCCGAAAAACGTCGGCAGGAAGGGCAGTTTTATCGGCCCGCCGACGAGCTTCGGGCGCAGTGTCTTGTCGACGATGAACAGTTCGACCGCACCCCAGAGGAACAGTGCCAGCCCGGCCATCGGCGAGCCGCTGGCGGCCAGATAGATCGAGACCAGCGTGAACGACAGTGGCGCACCGCCAGGGATCAGCGCCATGACGCCGGTCAAGGCGCCAAGCGTGACCGGCGACGGCACGCCGGCCAGCCAGTAGGCGATGCCCAGCACCAGGCCTTCGCCGATGGCGATCACGGTCATGCCGGTCACGGTCGACGAGATCGTCGCGGGCACGACGCGCGAAATCCGTTCCCATC
>NZ_RZRK01000437.1:0-5293 GCF_003997835.1 Mesorhizobium sp. M7A.F.Ca.CA.004.12.1.1 | reverse complement strand
CGCCGCGACGGCGGTGAGCGCCAGTTCCATGGTGCCTTCGCCAACCCTGCTTGCCGGCCTGTTCGACCTGACGCCCGCCGAAGCGCGGCTGGCGGCCGCCCTTTCGCAAGGGCGGCCGTTGAAGGAGGCGGCGGCGCGTTCCAACATCACCGTGAAAACCGGCCGCACCTATCTCGAACGGATTTTCGCCAAGACCGGAACCCGCCAGCAAAGCCAGCTCGTGGCGTTGCTGAAGAACGTGGAGCTGCCCAACCGCGGCTGACAAGTGGGCGCATACACCTGTCGCTCAATGTCCAAATGCGGAGAAGCCGAGCGCCACCAGAGTTCCTCCCAATACGATGTCTGCATGCTTTCGAAAACGTGCGTAAAATCGCTGGGCGACCGGTTGGGAAATACAAAGGCCGAGAAGGCCAAACCAGGCGATGGCAATGGCAAAAACCAGCACAGCCAAGGATAGGTGCATTGCCCCGCGCGCATCCAAGTTCAGTGTGGAGGACGCGAAGAACAATGCGGTGGCAGGGTTTGCCACTGCCGTGACAAAGCCCAGCCGAAAGTATCGCGTGATTGGAACGGGCTTCGGCACGTCGAAGCCAACCTTGATCGACAGCGCCCGCCGCATCGAATTCCAACCGATGAAGACCAGCATTGCACCGTAGAGGCTGGCGGCCATCTGGTGTGCAAAGCCCCCTGACGGCAACGCTCCGGCGCCAGTCGCGACGATGGTCGCCAGCGAACTCGCGCCCAAGGCAACACCGGCGGCGGCAGACAGAGCCGTGGCGCGCGAAGCGGTTAGCGCGGCCTGCGTGACGACGGCGAAGTTGGCGCCGGGCAGCATTGCCACCAGCGCATAGGAAATGGCGAACGGAAGCAACCCCGCCACCACGGCGTGTCCGGTTTCGAACATCGACTTTCCCCGCATCGGCAGCGGCCCGCCGCCTCAAGGCGGGCCGCTGCAATCGAGGGCGGAACTTGCACGGAATGCTTTGCCTCCGACAGTCGGCATATGCCGACTGTCGGGTTCCAAAAACCAGGTTGCTACCTGCGCCCGGTGAGCGGTTCGGTGCTCTTGAGCAGCGCCACCAGTTCACTCTGCTGGCGGGTTTCGGTCTTGGCGAAGATACGTTCGAGATAGGTGCGGCCGGTCTTTACCGTGATGTTGGACGCTGCCGCGACCTCCTTCAGCGAGCGTCCCGATGCCAGTTCCGTCGCCAGGCGGGCTTCGGCCGGCGTCAGGTCGAATAGCTCGCGGACATACAACTCGAAGCCGTCGGGAATACGGCGGGCGACCTCCGTCACCATGACCACCGCGCAACGTTCGGACGCCAGGCCATAGGCACGGGCATCGACGAACGGCGCCACCGACAGCACCAGTCGCGCCAGGTCGGATTGCCGGCGATCGGACGGCACCAGCAGTGTACCGCCGACGCCCGGTATGACCCCGTCATGCAGCGAGCAGGCGTCGGCAACCAGCCGCTCCAGCTCCTGCGTATCCTCGGCACTGGCGGCCGCGATTGTGCCATCCCTTAATCGCAACGGACTGTCGGGCCGCGACAACATCGCTTCGGCGGCCCCGTTCATCTGTGCGATCTGCTGATGGCCGTTGATCAGAAACACGCCGAATGGCAGATGCGAAAACGCCGACGCCAGGGCCGACGTTTTCTCCAACTGCTGGCCGATCTGTCCGGCGCGCCGCATGTGCGGCACGATCTTGCGCAACAGGTCGATGTCTTCGGCGCCGAAGGCTTCCTGCCCTGGGCCGCGATCGATGCTGAGCATCCAGTGCGAGTCGTTCGACGAGAGCAGGTTGGAGACGAGGCCGTGATACATGTCGCGCGGCCGCAGCCAGTCCTGCCAGAGTTCGCGGCGGCGGAACGCCGCCACCTCCTCCGTCAGGGGCCACCGACTGACCTCTCCAAGGGGCAAGGCGGCCGATGCGGCAGCGAGCGGATCGCGCAGCAGGGCTTCGATGCCCTTTGGCGAGGTGAACTCCGGATCGAAATCGGTTGCAACAGCGTCAAAGGTCTGTGGGCTGATGCGCACGATGCAGGAGCGCGAGCCGCCGAACAGATCGCGCAGGCCGTTGACCGCATCGAGCCAGCGGCCCTGGTCATAGGCGGCCTCATAGACCTTGCCGACCACTGCGGAGACCGCTTCGATGCTGACGTCAGCCATTGACCCTTCCGGCGTTCAAGGATTGTCGTTGGGGAGAAAGCCTAAACATGCGGATCGTCTCGCGCAAGTTGTGACGCTGTGCAGCCAAGTTGTAGTGGTTCCAGGTCAAGCCCGCGAAGTATTAGAAGAAACTAATCTGTGGTTTTGGAGTCACAGCCTCGTTCAACAAGGTCGTAACCACCCGACAAAGCGACGAACAGTCGTCATATGACGACTGTTCGGGATGCCTCGCCATTGTCAGGTTCGGCTTATTGCTCGTTGGATCTCTTCCAACGCTGAGCCGAAACAATCGTTGTGGGGTGGCTGGAGAGGCATCAAGTCTGGTGCAAGGCAACCCCGCGGCGTCATTCTCGGGGGTGGATGTTGGTTTTCTCTTTGAAAATTCGCCTGTCACTAGCGCTTGCGGGGACAATGCTGCTGCTGACGACCGGCAGCGGCTTTGCGCAGTATCGCTGTCTGATAGACGACGGCACCGATGGTGGTGCGACCTCTTCCGGACCGAACAGCTTAGCGTGTGGCTCCCAGGCCAGCGCCAATCCGCCTGATCCGGCGAGCCCCACCTTTGGCTTTGCTACGGCTGTCGGAACCTTGGCCAAGGCTGAGGGGGACATATCGACCGCAGTGGGGACTTTCGCAACGGCCAATGGGCTGGGTTCCAGCGCGTTCGGTGCAAGTTCCAAGGCGACAGGCCGACTTTCAACGGCGACAGGCGCTTATGCGGAAGCAACGAGTTCGCAGTCCACCGCCACGGGCTACCACGCAATAGCGTCGGGCCCTGATGCCACCGCGACGGGACAGGGCGCCCAGGCCACGTCGCTCTATGCGACTGCGACCGGTTCGGCGAGCAAGGCCCTGGGCTACGGTTCAACGGCTACAGGCTACGACAGCCAGGCGAAGGGATCCACCGGCGAGGGAGGGGCAACGGCTACCGGAATGAGCAGCAAGGCACTGGGCGATTACTCGGTTTCGAATGGCTATTCCGCATCGGCTTATGGAGACAACAACACCGCTGTTGGAGCGCAGGCCATTACCGGCGGAACTTCAATAAACGGCTTCCAGAACAGGGCAAACACCGCCCTGGGCAGCGGCGCCTCGGCGGGCATCTCCGCCGATGGGCAGGTGAATTCGACGGCGGTCGGAGCTGGCGCCGCGGCCAATGCCTCGAATGCCTTGGCGTTGGGCAGCGGTGCGAAGGCCAATCTCGACAATTCCGTCGCCATCGGCCAGGGTATTGTGACCGACCGCACGAACCAGGTTAAGCTCGGCAGTGCCACGAACACCTATACGCTTTCGGGTGTTGCCTCGGATGCCAGCAGGGCTGAGCAGGTTGGCGTCACGCATCTGGTGACTACGGACGGTGCCGGCAATCTGGCGACATCCACCTTTGATATCGCAGCGTTGAACGACCTGCCAAACAACATCGCGGCTCTCGACGGCCGCGTCGGTGCGTTGGAGTCCGGCTTCCAGAACCTGGGCGGCGAGATCAGCGAAACCCGCACGGAAGCGCGTGCCGGCACCGCGCTGGCGTTGGCGACAGCGGGGCTGCGCTACGACGACAGGCCCGGCAAACTGTCGCTGGCTGGCGGCTTCGGTCATTTCAAAGGGCAATCGGGGCTGGCGCTCGGCCTTGGCTACAACACCAGCGAGGAGTTCCGCATGAACGCCGCCGTATCGGCAACCACCGGCCGTGGCGATGTCGGCGTCAGCGTTGGAGCCTCATGGACACTGAACTGACGCGGCCGGGATGATGCGGGGTTTGGGGCTTCAGCATTCCGTGCCGTTGCAGTGGCGGGCGCCCGGTTGGCGGACTTCGGGCGCCCGCGGTTTTTTCGCCGCATTGGCCATCGCGCTGATGGCCGCCGCGGTGCCTGCGCAGCCCGCGCATGCGCAAGCCAAGGAAAAGCGGGTGGGGCAAAAGACGGCGCGGCCTGCCGGTATCGACCGCAATGGGGTGCTGATCCTGATCCGCGGTGCGCTTTTGGCGCTCGACCAAGCCAACAAGACCGGTAACTACACCGTTTTGCGCGATCTCGGCTCGCCGAATTTCCAGGCCAACAGTGCGGCAGGGCTCGGCGACATCTTCGCCAACCAGCGCAAGCAGGCACTCGACTTCGGTGCCGTCGCGGTGCTCGAGCCGCAGCTGACCTTGCTGCCTCAGATCGAGCCGAACGGTATGCTGCATATGGCTGGCTTCTTCCCGTCGGTGCCCTTGCAGGTCAATTTCGAGCTTATGTTCGAGCCAACTGACCGGCAGTGGAAGATCTACGGCGTGTCCGTCAACCTGACATCAGGTGGCCCGCAAGCGCCCGACACGCCGGTGGCAGAGCAGTCGAAGCCGGACGCCGCCGGCCCGCCGCCGGAGGGGCCGTCGATGGCCGTACAGCCGAAGAAAGAGACCAAACCGGTCAAGCCGTAGCGTGTGGAGTGTTCATGCGCTGGTCCTGCCAAGTCCTGTGCGTAGCCTCGATGTCGGGAGCACCTGAGTTGACCGATGAAAAAAGGCTCCAGAGGTACATTTGCATACTCGACCCGACCAACGCATGGACGGTCTGGGATTGCGAGATGGAGATGCCGGCTTCACTGGGAGGCCAGCTTCTGACCGGGCGGCCGAAGGAGCGAGCCGAGGCTGCCCGCGCAATTCTGGAGCGTATCCACAAAAGCAAGATGGATGGTGGCAAGCCAAATCGGCTCCTCGATTAATCGTGCCTTCTGCGCTTCGTGGCGAGACCGCTGTCATGGTCGGCTCGGCCAGTTGGCGCGGGCTAGAGGCGGACCGTCGGCGCCGACAAGCTGATCCTTCGGATCAAGCTCGAAAGCCGGCTCTTTGCTGCTGCCGGCCATGTTGTGCAAGGGGCAACATGGCTGGCTGTGCAAGGTAGCTCGGGCCGACGGGTTTTCGTGCGGCTTGTCGCCCCACTCGCCGGTAAATTAGTCGAATGGAATGTGTATCCTCGATGTAACAGTCCGGCCACCGCAAGCGGTCATTGGCGGCACAAAGCGGCGGACCGTCGTCATTTGACGACTAGGAAAGCCGGCGGCATTCGATCAGCCATTGGCAGGAAACACTGACGATCGCTTCGGCTCCCGCCGAGGGCGATCTGTCGGGATCGGGGCTGGGGCA
>NZ_RZRK01000436.1:0-5301 GCF_003997835.1 Mesorhizobium sp. M7A.F.Ca.CA.004.12.1.1 | reverse complement strand
TTTCTAACCTATATCGGAGGGCGGCACTTTCTCGCCCTCGCGCTTGGCGCGCTTCGAATAGGCGCGCACGCTGAATGGCAGGAAGATCAGGTAGCCGGCGACCGAGGCGGTCAGCGTGTACCAGGGATAGGTCATCAGCAGGAGCACGTAGAGTACGACACCGAGGATGATCGGCAACACCCTGTCGCCCGGGATCCTTAGGCTCTTGCCGGAATAGACCGGCAGCCGGCTGACCAGCAGGAAGGCGACCAGGATGGTGAAGCCGGTGGCGACGAAGGCGGCGGGGCGACTGGGCTCCAGCCCTGTGCGCAGGAAATAGAGATAGAGCGGCAGCATCACCAGCACGGCGCCCGCCGGCGCCGGCACGCCGACGAAATATTCGGACTGCCATATGGGGCGATCGCCCTTCTCGTCGTCGAGCACGTTGAAACGGGCGAGGCGCAACCCGCAGGCGATGGCGAACAGCAGTGCCGCGATCCAGCCCGGCGAGCCGGCGCGGTCGAGCAGGAAGGCATAGAGCACCAGAGCCGGCGCCACGCCGAAATTGACGATGTCGGCCAGCGAATCCATCTGAGCGCCGAATTTGGAGGTCGCCTTCAACATCCGCGCCAGACGGCCGTCGATGCCGTCGAGGAAGGCGGCAAGCAGCACCATCACCACCGCCGGCTCGAAGCGGCCTTCGAAGCCGAAGCGGATGCCGGACAGGCCGGCGCAGATGGCGAGCACGGTGACCAGATTGGGCAGCACCATGCGCATCGGGATTTCGCGGATGCGCGGACCGCCGCTGGCATGGGCCTCGAACTTTTTGTATTGCGTGCCCACCGGTCAGGAAACCCGAACAAGAGGCGTGCCGGCAACACCGCCGAATTCGGCCAGCACGGTTTCGCCGCCAACCGCCGTCTGGCCGACGGCAACGCGCGGCGTGGCGGTCAGGGGCAGGAACACATCGACACGCGAGCCGAAGCGGATCAGGCCGAAACGCTCGCCAGTGCCGATTGAGCCGCCGGCCTCGGCCCAACAGACGATGCGGCGCGCCACCAGGCCGGCGATCTGGACGGCCGCGACCGTGCCGTTGGGGCTCTCGATGACCAGGCCGTTGCGCTCGTTCTCGGTGCTTGCCTTGTCGAGTTCGGCATTGAGGAATTTGCCCGGCCGGTGCTCGATTTTCGCAATACGGCCGCGCACCGGGGCGCGGTTCACGTGGCAGGAGAAGACGTTCATGAACACCGAGATCCGGGTCATCTCTGCATTGCCGAGGCCGAGTTCGCGCGGCGGCACGGCGGGTCCGACCGCCGAGATGATGCCGTCGGCGGGGCTGACCACCAGGCGGTCATCGACCGGCGTGACGCGCTCGGGATCGCGGAAGAAATAAACGCACCAGGCCGTCAGGATCAGACCGATCCAGAACAGGATCGAGGAGAAATAGCCGAGGAAAAGCGTCGCCGCGCCAAAGGCCGCGATGAAGGGATAGCCTTCGCGATGGATCGGTACGAATGCGTTCTTGACCGTATCGACAAGGCTCATCGGGTGTAAACGGGCTCCGTTTCAGGTGGGGCCTCAATAGCCGAAAGCCCCCCTCGCCGCAACGCAACAATGGGGAATGCCATATTCAGCGTCGAAGCGCCGGCACCTGGCATCGGTTTGCCGTAACGGCTTTTCTAAAGCCCCGGAACCCGCTGATAGTTGGCGATGTCGGCGCGCACGCCGAGCCGGGCGATCGTCTCGTGCGGGTTGAAAGCGATGCGCTCGTGCGCGGCCTTGACGATCGGCACGACGTTGTCGATGGCTGCCTGGCTTTCCCATTCGACGATGGTCACAAGGTTGAACTCGCCCGGCCCTGAGAATTGCTCGAGCAGGAAATCCTGCACGAACCCCTGCTGCAGGCGCAGCAATTCATGCGTTGTCCTGACCTTGGCGAGTATCTCCTCGCGGGCGGCGGCAGGCACGACGAACTTGTCCACCCTGAACACGCTGCGGCCGTCAACGCTCTGATTTGTCTTGCTCATTTCGATTTCTCCGTTCCTGGATCATGGTGTTTTTTGGGCTCCAGGAACGGCCTACAATCTCAACTTATGTTGAGGTCAAGCGCAAAAATCAGGTCATGCGCCGAACTTTCAATTCACCTCCGACGTTCGCCGACGAACGACAACGCCAAGCTCGTCGCCCTCGCGGGCGATGCGTAGGCGCTCCTCGGCCTCGGTCGCCTCGCGCTGGCGGTCCCACATCGAGGCGTAGAGGCCATGCTTGCGCATCAGCTCGGCATGGGTGCCGCGCTCGGCGATCTGGCCGTCCTGCAGCACGATGATCTCATCGGCCGTGATTACCGTCGACAGGCGGTGGGCGATGACGATGGTGGTGCGGCCACGGCTGACCAGATCGAGCGCGGCCTGGATCTCCTGCTCGGTGTGACTGTCGAGCGCCGAGGTCGCTTCGTCGAGCATCAGGATCGGCGGCGCCTTCAGGATGGTGCGGGCGATCGCCACGCGCTGCTTTTCGCCGCCCGAAAGCTTCAGCCCGCGTTCGCCGACCATCGACTTGTAGCCGTCAGGCAATCGCTCGATGAACGGACCGATCTGGGCTAGTTCAGCGGCTTTCTGCATGTCCTCCTCGCTGGCTCCGATGCGGCCGTAGCGGATGTTGTAGGCGATGGTGTCGTTGAACAGCACGGTGTCCTGCGGCACCATGCCGATCGCGCCACGCAGGCTCTCCTGCGTCACGTCCCTGATATCCTGGCCGTCGATCAACACCTGGCCGGACTGAACGTCGTAAAAGCGGAACAGAAGCCGCGAGATGGTCGATTTGCCGGCACCCGAAGGCCCGACAATGGCGACGGTCTTGCCGGCCGGCACCTCGAAGCTGATGCCCTTCAGGATCTTGCGGTTCGGGTCATAGGAAAAATGCACGTCGCGGAACTCGACCTTGCCGGCGCTCACGGCGAGCGGCCTGGCATCCGGCTTGTCGACGATCTCCTGCGGCACATCCAGAAGGTCGAACATCTGCTCGATGTCGGTCAGCCCCTGGCGGATTTCGCGGTAGATGAAGCCGATGAAATTGAGCGGCACCGACAGCTGCATCAGCATGGCGTTGATGAAGACGAAGTCACCGACCGTCTGCGTGCCGGCCTGCACTTCAAGCGCCGACATGCACATGACGATGACGGTGCCGAGGCCGAAGATGATGCCCTGGCCGAAATTCAGCCAGCCGAGCGAGGTCCAGATGCGCGTCGCGGCGACCTCGTAGCGTGCCATGGAGCGGTCGAAGCGCTCGGCTTCCATGCTTTCGTTGTTGAAATATTTGACCGTTTCGTAATTGAGCAGCGAGTCGATCGCCTTGGTGTTGGCGTCGGTGTCGCTGTCGTTCATGTCGCGGCGGATCGAGATGCGCCAGTCGCTGGCGCGCACCGTGAACCAGACATAGACCCAGACGGTGACCGCGACGACGACCACATATTTCCAGCCATAGGTGTAGGCGAAGATGCCGGTGGTCAGCGCGAATTCGAGGATGGTCGGCGCCGTGTTGAGCATGATGAAGCGCACGATCGTCTCGATGCCCTTGGTGCCGCGCTCGATGATGCGCGACAGGCCGCCGGTGCGACGCTCCAAGTGGAAGCGCAGCGATAGTTGGTGCATGTGAACGAAGGTGCGGAAGGCGAGCTGGCGCACCGCGTATTGGCCGACGCGTGCAAACAGCGCGTCGCGCAGCTGATTGAAGCCAAGCTGCACCAGGCGCACGACATTGTAGGCGACGACCAGCATGACCGGCGCCAGCAGAAATGTCGGCAGCGGTGGCACCGATTTGGAGTCGCCGGCCAGCGCGTCCGTTGCCCATTTGAAGAAATAGGGACCGGCGACCAGCGTCAGCTTGGCGACGACGAGCAACAGCGTCGCCCAGGTGACCCGGGCTCTCAGATCGGCGCGATCCGCCGGCCACATATAGGGCCACAAATTGAGCAGCGTCTTGAAGGTCGAGGAGTCGGAGACGGTTTTTTCGGCCATTTTTGGCGCCTTCTTCTTATTTTCAGCGGCCGGAGCAGCAGGAATTGACGAGGGCGGCCACCGATGCAGAAACATCGGCGAGCGCGGCACGGTCGATCGCATAGCGCGAACGCTGGCGATCGGGCTCGAAGCGAACCAGCCCGGCTTCGACCAGTATTTTCAGATGTTGTGACACGGTGGACTGCGCCAGATCGAACCGATCGACGACTTCGCGGCAGTAGCAGGAGTTGCTTGCGGACAAGTATTTCAGGATTTCGATCCGAGCCGGGTGCGAAAGTGCTGCCAGCCGGGTGGCAACGGCTCGGCTGTCCGGGGTGCAGCCAGGTGCGTTTGTTTCCATAAGGGAATCAGTCATCGTCCATCGGCGATAGACGATGAGCAGGTCTGCGGCAAGCTACCCCGATGGGTAGAGCGACCTAATCTCCCCCCTTGAGGGGGAGATGTCACCAAAGGTGACAGAGGGGGTCGGTGCGTCCTGACGCGACGTCGTTTGGAGAAAAGAGAAGGTCGGCGCTTCACGCGCGACGACCCCTCTGGCCTGCCACCTCCCCCTCAAGGAGGGAGATTGGCCAATCGCCAACCCTACTGCGTCTTGGCCGGCGCTGTCGTTGCCTGCTCGCCCATCGCCTTGAGGTCGGCGGCTTCGCCTTCCTTCGACTTTTCCGGGACCTTGAACACCTGCCCCGGCCAGATGCGGTCGGGATCGCTGATCTGGTCTTGGTTGGCGAGGTAGATGGTCGAGAAGCGCACGCCATGGCCATAGACGCGCCGCGAGATCCGCCACAGCGTGTCGTTGCGGCGGATGATGACGGCGCCGTCGGCATGTTCAAGCTTGGGCGCCACGGTCTCGGGCACGTCGCTCGGCGGCGTCGCCTCCGCCACAACGGCCGGAGCCTCGGTGGCGGGAGCAGGCGTGGTGGCCGGAGCCGTCCCGGCCGCGGCCGGCGCCTCGGCGGCGGCAGGTGCGGCCGGCTTGGGCTGAACGGGCTTCGGCGCCGAGGGTGCCACGGCGGCGACCGCTTCGCCCGGCTCGCGCTCGAACGGCACGGCTGCGCGGGCCACAACTGTCACACCGTCGGTATCGAGGCCGTCGACACGTATTGTGTAGCTGCCGACCGGAATGTCGCGCGCCGCCTCGACCAGGAAATGACCATCCGTCGACGTTTGCGCATCACCGAGCAGGATGTCGTTGGCATAGGCGCGCACCTTGCGGCCGGCATCGGCGAGACCGGCGACAAAGATCTTGCTGCCGTCGATCTCGACCGCCTCGACGACGATCTTGGGCTCGGTCACGCCTGCAACGGGC
>NZ_RZRK01000435.1:0-5303 GCF_003997835.1 Mesorhizobium sp. M7A.F.Ca.CA.004.12.1.1 | reverse complement strand
TGCCGAGCGCGGTCAGCACCAGCGCGGTGCGAAGCCAGCGCACCGCTTTCTTCTGCAATTCGCCTTCAGTCTTGTAGATCACCCAGGCCGCGCCCATCGCCGCGTAGGCGGCGGCAAGGCAGAACGCCACCAGCACGCCGAACGCCATGCCGCCGAGGCCGACGTCGAGCCCGAGCACATAGACGCCCAGCATATAGCCCTGCGCCAGCGAGGCGATGAGCGAACCCAGGAAGAAGATACGGTTCCAGCGATGCTTGCGGCCAGCTGGCACCTTGGCGCGGAAATCGAAGGCGACGCCGCGCAGGATCAGCCCGAGCAAAAGCACGAAGACCGGAATGTAGAGCGCCGTCAGGATGACGCCATGCGCCAGCGGGAAGGCGACCAGCAGCAGGCCGACGGCCAGCACCAGCCAGGTCTCGTTGGCGTCCCAGAACGGGCCGATCGCGGCAATCATCGTATCCTGTTCGGCGTCTTCAGCGGCGGCGAACAGAATGCCGATGCCGAGATCGAAACCGTCGAGAATGACGTAGATCAGGATGGCGAGGCCCATCAGGCCGGCGAAGATCAGCGGAAGCGCGGTTGGCCAGTCGAAGGTCATCTTTTTCTCCTCACTCACCAGAGCCGGCTAATCGCGATGTGATCGGATGGGGCTCTATC
Source organism: Mesorhizobium sp. M7A.F.Ca.CA.004.12.1.1 (assembly GCF_003997835.1). Lineage (NCBI taxonomy): Bacteria > Pseudomonadati > Pseudomonadota > Alphaproteobacteria > Hyphomicrobiales > Phyllobacteriaceae > Mesorhizobium > Mesorhizobium sp. M7A.F.Ca.CA.004.12.1.1. The sequence goes on along the minus strand of NZ_RZRK01000435.1, from coordinate 4,646 downwards.
GAGGCTTCAGATCGATTGCCGAAGTCGGCGCCGCCCCTCACCTGCCTGCCGGGCACTTCTCCCCGTATAGGGACGGGGAGAAGGGGGCTGGCCGCAATCTCGGCGCTTTTCTTGCAACGCTGGTGACTGGCGAAACCGTCGATGCGAGCGCCCCTCTCCCCGTCCCTATACGGGGAGAGGATGCCGGCAGGCAGGTGAGGGGCCGCGCCGGCGCCCGGCTGGAGTGCCATATCAAATCACTCCCCCGCAGCCGGCTGCGACATCGGCGCGTTGAGCACGCCGGGCAACGGCGAGTTGTCGCCGTCCTTCGCCGCCTTCAGCGCCAGGTGCACCAGCACGCCGAGATAGGCGATCAGCAACAGCACATAGAGAACGAGGTATATGGCGAGCGTCAGCGCGACATGGCTGCCGGCCACCGGGCCGACCGCGTCGGCGGTTTTCAGCACGCCCGTCACCAGCCAGGGCTGGCGGCCGATTTCGGTGGTGTACCAGCCGGCCAACGTCGCCAGCCAGCCCGACAGCCCCATCGGCACCATCAGCATGGCCAGCGGCTTCGGCAGGCTGTGCCGGCGCTTGAGGAAGAAGGCCGCCGACCAAGAGACGAGCAGCATCAATATGCCCGTGCCGACCATGACGCGGAAACCCCAGAACACCGGAAAGACCGGCGGATGATTGCCGGGATAGTCGTTCAGTCCCGGCACCACGCCGCTGGCCGAGTGCCGCAGCACCAGGCTGGCCCCATCGGGAATGGCGATCTCGAATTTGTTTTCCTTCGCCGCCTCGTCGGCAGCGCGAAGAGCACCAGCGGCACGTTGGGGCCGGTGTTCCAGTTGGCCTCCATGGCGGCGATCTTCTGCGGCTGATGCTCCAGCGTGTTCAGCCCATGCTGGTCGCCGGCGAAGATCTGGATCGGGATCAGGATCGCCGCGGTGAAGACGCCGGTGCGCAGCGCCTTCCACATCGATTCCGAGCGGTCGCCGGTGAGATAACGCAGCGCCGACAGGCCTGATATCAGGAACGACACCGTCAGCCCCGACGCCAGCAGCATGTGGGTCAGCCTGTAGGGCATCGACGGATTGAAGATGATTGCCCACCAGTCGACCGCATGCGCCACGCCGTCGCGCATCTCGAATCCGGCCGGCGTCTGCATCCAGGAATTGAGCGCGATGATCCAGAATGCCGAGACGGTGGTGCCGCCGGCGACCAGCACCGTCGCCAGCGTGTGGATGCGGTTGGAGACGCGGCGGAAGCCGAACAGCATGATGCCGAGAAAGGCCGCTTCGAGGAAGAAGGCGGTGAGGATTTCGTAGGCCAGCAGCGGCCCGGCGATGTTGCCGACCTTTTCCATGTAGCCCGGCCAGTTGGTGCCGAACTGAAAGCTCATGGTGACGCCCGAAACCACGCCCATGGCAAAGGACAGCGCGAACACCTTCACCCAGGTGAAATAGGCGCGCATCCAGGCGGAATCGTTGGTCGCGTTGTAACGCAGCTTGAAGAACAGCAGCACCCAACCCAGCGCAATGGTGATCGTCGGAAATAGAATATGGAATGAAATATTCGCGCCGAACTGGATACGCGAAAGTATGAGCGGGTCCATGATGGGCTCCGGCTGCTGCAAATACTCGCGAAGGATAGGCCCGAAGCGAGTTCAGGTCAAAGCGGCGTCCTGCCGCGAGGCTGAACGCCACAGGACAATTTTGCCGGTTGCGTGCCGCGCAACTCCGGGCCTGTGCGCCGCACCTGCAACGGCCGGCCGGCACGATTGTCGAGAACTGTCAGCAGGGCATTGACTTGCGGTTGCAAGCACCGACATTCGGCCTATATCAGGGGACCTCTTTCAAGCAGCCGTTTTCATCCATGCCTTCCATCCTGTCCATTTCCGGGGTCTCCAAGACCTACGCCACCGGTTTCACCGCGCTCAAGGAAGTCAATCTCGACATTCAGCGCGGCGAGATCTTCGCGCTGCTTGGACCCAATGGCGCCGGCAAGACGACGCTGATCTCGATCGTCTGCGGCATCGTCAACCGTTCGTCGGGCACCGTCACCGTCGACGGCCACGACATCAACAAGGATTATCGCGCCGCGCGCGGTCTGATCGGGCTGGTGCCGCAGGAACTGACAATCGACGCCTTCGAGAGCGTCTGGGCGACGGTCAATTACAGCCGTGGCCTGTTCGGCAAGCCGGCCAACCCCGGCTTTGTCGAGAAGGTGCTGCGCGACCTGTCGCTGTGGGACAAGAAGGACGCCAAGGCGATCACCCTGTCGGGCGGCATGAAGCGCCGGCTGATGATCGCCAAGGCGCTGTCGCATGAGCCGCGCATCCTGTTCCTCGACGAGCCGACCGCCGGCGTCGACGTCGAGCTGCGCCAGGACATGTGGGCGATGGTGCGCCGGCTGCGCGAGGACGGCGTCACCATCATCCTCACCACGCATTATATCGAGGAAGCCGAGGCGATGGCCGACCGGGTCGGCGTCATCAACCGCGGCGAGATCATCCTGGTCGAGAACAAGGCCGAACTGATGCGCAAGCTCGGCCGCAAGCGGCTGGTGCTGGAACTGCGCAATCCGCTGACGGCCATTCCCGAGGCGCTCTCGCGCTATGCGCTGGAGTTGTCGCCCGATGGCGGGCAGCTGACCTACACCTATGACAATCAGGCCGAGCGGCCCGGCGTCGCCTCGTTGATGCGCGATCTCGAGGCCGGCGGCATCCAGTTCCGCGATATCGACACGCAAAACTCTTCGCTCGAGGAGATCTTCGTCAATCTGGTGAGGAGGGAACCATGAACCTTCGCGCCGTATGGGCGATCTATCGGATGGAAATGGCGCGTGCTTTCCGCACCGTGCTGCAGAGCATCGTCTCGCCGGTCATCTCGACATCGCTGTATTTCGTCGTCTTCGGCTCGGCCATCGGCTCGCGCATCACCGAGATCGACGGCATCAGTTACGGCGCCTTCATCGTGCCGGGTCTGATCATGCTGTCGCTGTTGACGCAGTCGATCTCCAACGCCTCCTTTGCCATCTACTTCCCGAAATTCGTCGGCTCGATCTACGAGCTTCTGTCGGCGCCGGTCTCCTATCTGGAGATCGTCATCGCCTATGTCGGCGGCGCCGCGACCAAGTCGATCCTTCTCGGTCTGATCATCCTGGCCACCGCCTCGCTGTTCGTGCCGCTGACCATCCTGCATCCGTTCTGGATGCTCGCCTTCCTGGTGCTGACGGCGGTGACCTTCAGCCTGTTCGGCTTCATCATCGGCATCTGGGCGAAGAGTTTCGAGCAGCTGCAGCTGGTGCCGCTGTTGATCATCACGCCGCTGACCTTCCTCGGCGGCAGCTTCTATTCGATCAACATGCTGCCCGAGATCTGGCGCACGGTGACGCTGTTCAATCCGGTCGTCTATCTGATCAGCGGCTTCCGCTGGAGCTTCTACGGCAAATCCGATGTCTCGGTCGGTATCAGCCTCGGCATGACGATCGTCTTTCTGCTGATCTGCATAGCGATCGTCGCCTGGATCTTCAGGACCGGCTACCGGCTCAGGAACTGAGCGGCGAAAGCGCCGTGTGACGCTGTCAGGTCTGTCGAGATTCAAGTCAGGCCGGCCTCACCTGAATATCGCCAGACCTAGATCGCCTTGACCAGCCGCAGCAACCCCAGCATCTCGACATACGTCCCCTTGCGGAAGGCGATGTAGACCGGCTCCTCGACGCCGTGGAAGCGGCGCTTGAACGCCGCTTGGCCCTGCAGGTTGAACCTGCGCCGATTGACCCAGGGAGAAGAATAGGCGCGCTGGAAGGCATTGCGCCAGAAATCGCTTTCGGCAAATCCGCTCGGGCCCACATCGACGAGCGGCGACAGGCCGAGCGTGACCACCGAGATGCCCTCTTCGCGAAAACGGTCAACGGCGAACTTGGTCAGGCCGATCTCGGCATGCGGTGAGGCGTCGAGATGCTTGCGCTTGAAGGCGGTGGTGTAGCCGATGACCTTGCCGCCGGCAAACAACGGGTCGAAGTCGAGCAAAGCGACCAGTTCGCCATCGGGACCGTGCAGGACGAAACGGCGCATGTCGGTGCCGAGATGGTCGGCGAAATGGCGGTTGAGAAAACCCATCTCCCAGCGCTTGACGATGCGGTCGCCGCGCCAGTTTTCCGAAAGCCGGGCGATCTCGTCGAGGTAGATCGTGCGCTTGTCCTCTTCGAACGAAAAGCCTTTCTTCAGCAGCCAGCGTTCGGAGTAGCGCACGGTCTCGTTGCGCTTCCCGGAAAAATCATGCTCGGGCAGGGCGAGGCGGGTGTCGATGCCGAGGCGATTGACCTTGTAGCCAAGGCCGGCCAGCACGCGTGCGGTGTCCTCGCCGACCTGCACGAACCATGGGCTGCCGGCGGTCTCGACGAAGCGCTTGATGTAATCGGCCCGACGCGCCGGAGCCGCCACCGGGTCGCCGAGCGCGAAATGGTGCTTCATCTTGGTACCGAAGGCGATGTAGCCATCGGCGTCGCCGAAATAGGAAAGCTTGCCTTGCACGGCGGTGGAATAGGCGAGCGAGAAGTCGCCATGGCGCCGCACCAGCTCCAGGCGCTCGAGATGCGTCAGCTCGCGCCGCGGCACCTTGGGCGCCGCGCCGTCAAGAAACCTGTCGATATGGATGCGC
>NZ_RZRK01000434.1:0-5307 GCF_003997835.1 Mesorhizobium sp. M7A.F.Ca.CA.004.12.1.1 | reverse complement strand
GTCGCCCGCAGGGCGAAGAGCAGCCGTGGACACTGAAGCTGCGCCTGGAGCGGCTGCCGTACCGCCCGCCCCGGGTGCGTCCGATGCTAACCTTCATTGGATGCCGCGAGGTGTCAGCCTGCCGGGCCTGTCGGGCCTATTACGCCTGAATTGGCTTGCTGCGCCGTCACGGCGGAGAGTTTCTGCCGTTTGAGCAGCATCGGCTTTTCATAGAGCTTCTTCATGTTCATGGCCTCCCTCCGCAAAGTTCGATTGCGGCAGCGTCATCGCCGGCCGCGCCCTTGTCAAGCCGACCTTGTCGAGGGCCGGCCAACCGGGACGAAAACCCACGCCTCAATTCCTGTCGGCCGGCTTGGAACGCATGCGCGAAACCGTCTCGCGCTCGGCGCGCTTGGAGCGCAGCGGCGGCAGGCCGCGGTCGATCAGGTCCATGTCCTCCAGCACCATATCGCCCATGCGCTTGAAGGCGATGTCGAGCGCGCCGGCACGGTGAGCCGAGCGCAGAAAGCCGGGCAGGGTGCGCACCGGATGGTCCCGCGCCAGCGGTTCTTCGGGGAAAACGTCGCTGGCGGCGACGATGTGGCCGCTCTTCACCGCCGCCATCAGCGCCGGGAAGTCCACCACGCCGGCGCGGCTGAGCAGGATGAAGGCGGCGCCCTTGCGCATGCCGGCAAAGGCCTCGGCACCGAGAAAACCCTGGTTCTCGCTGGTCACCGAGGCAACGACGAAGATGAAGTCGCTGGTCGACAGCACCTCGTCGAGAGAGGCCGGCTCGACGCCATTGTCGATGAGGATCGATGGCGGCAGCCAGGGATCGAAGACTTTGGTGCGGGTGCGGAAGCCCGACAGCAGCCGGTTCAGCGCCCGGCCGAGATCGCCGAAACCGATGATCCCGACATCCGCGCCGGACAGGAGCCGCGCCGTCTGGTTGCCGTCGCCGCCCCACAGTTCCTGTCCCTGGCGGAAGGCGAGGTCGGCATCGACGATGTCGCGGGCGAGGTTGAGCGCCATGGCAAGGCCAAGCTCTGCGACCGGCTCGGCGAACACCAGGCCGGTGGTGACGACATGGATACCGCGCGCGAACAAGGTCTCGTAGGGCATGTTGTTGATGAGGTTGGTCTCGACATTGAAGACGCAGCGCAGCGCCTTCATCCGGTCGAGCGTTTCGGGCGATATGGGCGGCTGGCCGATGATGTAGCGCGCCTCGGCCAGCACGTCGGCCGGCAGTTTCGCGACGCCGTCAGCGGTCGTCTCGACAATGCGATAGTGCGCCTTGAGCCGCGCCAGCTGCCGGGCTGTGAAGATCAGCTCCAGCGTGCGTGGTTCCGGCGCACTGATAACCAGCGGCAAGGCGCTGTTGGACATGACTATTCCCTCTGTTCCGATGGCCAAAATACCCTGGATGAAACGATTTACAACATCGCGCGGGGAGGCGAGTAGAGCGGGATTGGCGCTGGGATGAGGTGTCCTGTTGGAGCCGATATGTGCCGGCAATGCAACAGTGAAGAATCGTTTGACTACGATGGCGAGGAGACGACGTAAGAACCAGTAATGACGCAATTGACACGGGGCAGGGAATTGGTTCTGCTGGCGCCGTACCAATTTGGAGGGCACTTTACAGTGAAGAAATACGAGAAACCAACCTTGCAGAAGCGCGACAGGCTTTCGGGCGTCACGGCCCAGACTACCCCATCGGCACCTCCGTCGACGGCAACCTGAGCGGTTGGCGTCTGACGCATTCGCCTTATAAGGCAATCAATATTGGCAATCGATAGGGCGCGACTGGTCGCGCCCTATTGCATATTGGCCATGGGCACCCGCCGCTGTCCCAAATGCCGGACCTTGCGGCCGATGATCATCAGCCGGCGCGCGGTGTTGTTGCGCAAGCGCCTTGCGCGCCATTCCAGTCCGGTGCCGGCGGTGATCGACTTGGCATAGTAACTCACCCGCATGCCATCCTCATCGGCAGCCACCTTGACCGGGTCGTCATAGAAGGCGTTGATCTTGTCAGCCGCCATGCCTGGTGTTTCGAGCCATTGCGGAATGTGAACCGAATGGAGCTGATCGACGTCGGTCATCACCCGGCCGATGCCGACGCCCGGTGTTGGACACGTGGTACAGAAAGCATCGCCGATGAAGATGACCCCGTCGCGGCGATGGCCTTGCGTGGTGCTCAGGCTGATCTGCCTGACCTCGACAGGACTTGCGACTTCGAAGTTGCCGCATCGCGCCGCTATTTCGGGCATCAGCTCGCAGAGCATCTTTTGCGGTTCCTGGCGAAACGCCCGCGTCCACGGCTCGGCCACTTGCCGATAGCCGAGCATGTTCGCCCGCATCTTGTCGCCGAGGGGAAAGATGCTGATGTAGGCGATACGGTCGGCAGCCCGCCTGCTGTAGCAGGTGACGGACTGATGACCGAAATCACGCGGGGAGATGGCGAGGTCGAATCCCATCGACAGTGAATGCGCCTTCGATTGCTCGATACGCTCGACGCCGACGGCGCGCCGCACCGCCTCGCCGTGGCCGGTTGCAACCACCAGCAGGCGGGCATCGATGACGGCGCCGTCGGCCAGCACAAGCCGCTGCCGGTCCGGTCCAGTCGAGACCTCGGTCACCTTGCCGACCGTCAGCGGTACTTGCGCAGGCAAGGCGTCGCGCAGGCCATTGATCAACGCGCCATAGGAGAATGTGAATTCAGCCTTCTTCTCATGCGCGAAGAACTGGCCGAGGCGGAAGATATGCGTGTCGGTCGTCGAGGTGACGAGGCTCTTGAGTGTCGCATCGAGGCCGAGCTTTTCGAACAGAAGCATCTGATCCATGCCGATCTTCTCGGCCCGGAATTCCTCGTGGTGGACGCGGTGCGGATCAATCAGCGCCACCTTGCGCCCGGCTTGTCCCAACAGCATTGCCAAGGTGGTGCCGGCCATTCCGGCGCCGACGATCGCCACATCGACTTGGGCCGGGCCAGCCTCTGAGATACTCATTTTGCTGCCCTTTCTGGTGGCAACTGCACGTTTCACAATCTCCGGTAGAAAATATCTTCCGGAGCTAAATCAACCGCAAGCAACCGGAGCGCGTGCCTGGTAGTAACCAATGTTTAGGTTAATCGCGGGTCCGCTGCTTCCAGCGCGGTGCGATCGCCGAGCCATCGATGAACTCAAAGCCGCCAGCCTCGTTGAGCGTGTGAAGTTTACGCCCGCTCCATAGCGCACCTGGATTTAAGATGGTTTCAACGACCTGCTCCATGCCGATCAAATCAAGGTGAGAAATGCGTGCGATGCCAAGCGCCGCGCCATAGCTCCTGCGGCAGTCCTGCACCGGGCGCAGCAGGTCGTTGCCGCGCCTGACCATGCGGCCGGCCGGCCGCGCCGAGGCAATGTCGATCAGCACGGGATTTTTGGGATGCGGCGTCCAGGGGCCGCGAAAATTCGGCGCCGACCATAGGTGCAGCGCGTCGGAGAAGGCGCCGCCACCGTCGCGGACGGTGGCGAACAGCCACCAGGCGCCGCCATGCTCGACAAGCGTGGCGTCGCTGGCCACGACACCGGACAGAAGCGTCGCCTCCTTGACCCATCCACCGGGGAAGGCGGTGGCCCGGTAGAGATCGACGGTGCCGTTGGCGCAGCTTTCCGGCACCATCCAGACCTCGCCGTCGCGCTCGAAGACGAAGGGGTAGGAGAGATGGTAGGGCAGATCCAGCACCGGTTCAGGTCGTCCGAGCGGGCCTGCCGGGCCGAAGGGCACGGCGGAGATGATGGCTTTGCCGAGCCGGTGGATATAGTCCTCGACGAACAGGGTCAGCTGGCCCTGGTAGAGGATGGGAAACGGATCGGCGTAGAAGCGGCTGCCATCGTCCGGCAGCTCTTGCCAACCCGACGCCGGATGGGCACGCAGGTCGAACAGATCGGAGCCCCCGGTTTGCCGCCAGCCGACCTTCCAATGCGGCGCGTTGTAGCAAAGGTGATAGATCTTCTGGACGATCCGCCGCGCCAGCGCCTTGCCGGCTCTGACCCCAAGCTTGCCGGCCGAGGGCATTGGCGGCGGGCTGCCTGCCTGCGCCGGCTCTGGCAGATCGGGCACCGACTTTGCCGCGCCTGACATGGCAGCGACGATCAGGCTTGCTGTGCGCGCCAGCATATCCTGGAAGGACGCCAGCGCGATGCCGCCATATTCTGTGCCCAGACGCCCGGCCGCGATCGCAACGCCGTTCTCCTCGATGCGGGCAAGTGGCGTGCGGCCGGCGAGGATCGAGGCCAGCAAGGCCGCTTCGCCGCTGGCGCCGTCATAGGTGACGTGCCAGACGCGTGTGCTTTCCAGCCTGACATCGCCGCAGAGGTCGATGACCAGGTCGGGCGAAGCGGGGGACTGCCGATAGGGCGCGAGCGCCGAAAGCGGCACACGCTTGGCCAGTCCATCATGGGCCAGTCCATCATGGGGCAGTCCGTGGATCGCCGTTTCGAGTTGAAACAGGGCTGCGGCGCTGCGCGGAATGCCGCCGCCCGCCGGCCTGACATCGACGGACAGTTCGTCGCCGAGCGCGGCAAGGCGCTCCAGCAGCGTGAGATGAAAGGCGCGGACGCAGTCGCCGTCCAGGCGTAGACTTATCTGCATGGTGGAGGCCCGAAAACGCGGTGCCCGGCCTTGCCGGCCAGGCCGGTCCGGTCAAATTGTAACCCCATCTGCATCCGTCTCCGCTCGCCGCGTAACCAACACCCCGATATGTATATTTTTAAGCAAACCGCGTGCCAAAATTCACGTCACCTCTCAACATAATTAACAATGTTTTAACAGTTGGAGGAATAGCTAGGTTAGCGCCGCAACTGACCTTGCCGGCATATGGAGTATTGTCGGAGGCAGCCATGCAATCATCCCTGCCCATGGTTCCTCAGCAACACTCTCCGGATGCGGCACGCGCGGGATCATACGCAGCTTCGACTGTCGAACTGGGCGACCTGAAGCGCATCCTGGTGCGCCGCCGGTTCTGGATCTTCGGCACTGTCGCACTGCTGACGCTGGTCGCCCTTCTCTACGGTCTTTTCACGCCCGCGCTCTACAGCTCGGCGGCGGAAATCCTCATCGATCCGCAGGACCTGCAGGTGGTCACCAACGACGTCAATCCCAGCCGTATCTCACCCGATGGCGGCATCACGCAGGTCGAGAGCCAGGTCAGCGTGGTCCAGTCGACAGGCGTGCTGATGCGGGCGATCGCGGCGACAAACCTGACGCAGGATCCGGAATTCAACGGGCAGGGCTTGCTGTCGCGCCTGCTCGGTTCGGCATCGGCCGAAGGCGACAGGTCGGTGCAGA
>NZ_RZRK01000433.1:0-5344 GCF_003997835.1 Mesorhizobium sp. M7A.F.Ca.CA.004.12.1.1 | reverse complement strand
TTCACAAGGTGGTCACAGCCGCGCGCTGGCATGTCGCCATCTATGTCGCGGCGATCGCGCTGGCGTTCTATCTGTGGTCGTTCCTGCCGCTGGTGCTTATCGGCCTGCCGCGCCTCTACGGCAGCTGGCACATGGTGCTGACCGGCCTGCTGCAGCATATCGGCCTGGCCGATAATGTCACCGACCACCGGCTGAACACGCGCACCGTCTACATGAACCCGATCAGCCGCTTCATCTACTGGAACATGAACTACCATGTCGAACATCACATGTTCCCGATGGTGCCGTATCACGCGCTGCCGAGGCTGCATGAATTGATCAAGCACGATCTGCCCGAGCCGAACCCTTCGATGTGGCATGCCTATCGCGAGGTCTGGCCGGTGCTGCTGAAGCAGCTTCAGTACGAGGACTATTTCCTCAAGCGCGAGCTGCCGCCGACGGCGCGGCCGTATCGGGACGAGTTCCATGCGCTGACCGTTCCGGCAGCGGCGGAATAGGGGAGAGGCAGATGGCCGACTGGGTTGAAGCGTGTGGCGTCGACGATGTCGAGGAAGAGGATGTCATCCGCTTCGATCATGGCGGGCGTACCTTCGCCATCTATCGCAGTCCCGATGACGAGTATTTCGCAACCGACGGGTACTGCACGCATGAGAAGGCGCATCTGGCCGATGGGCTGGTGATGGACGACATCATCGAATGCCCCAAGCACAATGGCCGCTTCAACTACAAGACGGGTGTGGCCCGAGGCGCACCGGTATGCGTCAATCTCGCCACCTATCCAGTGAAGGTCGAGGCTGGCAAAGTGATGATCCAGATCGGCTGACCTGCCGCCGAATGCAACTGAGGGAACCCATTTGATGAGCCGAAAAAGACCGACGGTGGCGGATTTGCGCGCCATGAAGGGCAAGCGACAGCTGACCATGCTGCGCGTGCTGACGATGGACGAGGCCGAGGCCGCGGAGCGCGCAGGGGTCGACATCGTCTCGGTGCCGCCCGAACTGGTGCTCAACCCGCAATACCGGGACGCCGCACCCAGCCTGTTCACCATGCCGGGCGACAATTTCTACGAGATCGGAACGGCGGACGATTTCGTGCGCTGGGCTTTCCGGCTCTACAAGGCCGGCGCCGACGCGGTCTATTGCAGCGCCGGCTACGCCACGATCAAGCGGATGGCCGATGACAATATCCCGGTGATCGGCCATGTCGGGCTGATCCCGTCACGGGCCACCTGGACCGGCGGCTTCAAGGCGGTAGGCAAGACCGCCGACACCGCCATGGAGGTCTTCGCGGCGGTGAAACAACTGGAGGCCGCAGGCGCCATCGGCGCCGAGATCGAGGTCGTCCCGGTCGAGGTGGCCAAGGCGATCTCGGAACGCACATCGCTGATCATGCTGTCGATGGGAGCGGGCACCGGTTGCGATGCGCAATATCTGTTCGCCGACGACATCCTCGGCCAGAACCGGGGCCACATGCCTCGCCATTCCAAGGTCTACCGCAACTTCGCCGCCGAATATGATCGTTTGCAGGCCGAGCGCATCGCCGCGTTCTCGGAGTATGTTGCCGATGTCAACAGTCTCGCCTATCCCGAAGACAAGCATGTGGTGCATATGGATCCGGCTGAGCTCAGCCTGTTCATGAAAAGGGTCGACAGGGCGTGAAATCTCAAGGCAATGATGCGACGGACGAGGCCGCGCCGGTTCATATTCTTACGCTTTCCTGCGAGGACCGGCCGGGGATCGTCGCCGCCGTCACGGCGGAGCTTGCCGCGAACGGCGCCAACATCGCCGAAAGCAGCCAGTTCTGGGACCGGCAGACCAATCGCTTTTTCATGCGGATCGCCTTCATCAGCCCGCCAGGCTCGACCAGGGACAGCCTGGAGCGGGCCTTGAAATCAAGTGTCGACCGGTTCGGCATGAAGACCGCGCTCGTCGATCAGGGGCGCCGCCCGAAGATCATCGTCATGGTCTCCAAGTTCGACCACGCGCTTCTCCATCTGCTGTACCAGATCAGGGTCGGCTGGCTGAACGCGGAGGTTGCCGCCGTCGTCTCCAACCACGAGGATGCCCGCCGCTTCGCCGAGCTGGAGGGCATCCCCTACCACCATTGGCCGACCACCAGGGAGAACAAGGCCGAACAGGAACAGAAGCTGCTGGACCTGGTGCAGCAAACAGGGGCTGAACTGGTCATCCTGGCGCGCTACATGCAGGTCTTTTCAAAAGGCCTGTCGGACCGGCTGTTCGGACGGGCGATCAACATCCACCATTCCTTCCTGCCGAGCTTCAAGGGCGCCAAGCCGTATCACCAGGCCTTCGACCGCGGCGTCAAGCTGATCGGTGCGACGGCGCATTACGTCACCTCCGACCTCGACGAGGGTCCGATCATCGATCAGGAGACCGAACGCGTCACCCATGCGATGAGCGCCGAGGACTTCGTCGCTGTCGGGCGCGACATCGAAAGCCGGGTGCTGGCGCGCGCCGTCAAGTTGCATCTCGAAGCCCGCGTCATGCTCAACGGCCACAAGACCATCGTCTTCTGAGAAGCCACGTCAGGCCGGCCAACTGCCGCCGGCGAGCGCGGCGTAAAGCGTCTCGGCGTCGATACCGAGCGGCCGGTCCTCTTTCAGCATGGGGACGAGCGAGCGTATCGCCGTGTGAATTGCGGCGGTGCGTGGCGCCAATGTGAAGCCGTCGCGCAGGTCGATGGCCTGTGCGGCGGCCATCAATTCGAAGGCGATCAGGCGGCGCCACAGCGCGATCATCCCGGCGCATTTTGCCACCGCCAGAGGCGTCTGCGTGGCGTGATCCTCGACGCCTTCCGACACGGCCAGGAAGTCGAGCATCACCGGATTGGCCTTGTGGCGGATGGCGGCCAGGATCGACGTCACCGTCTTCTGCAGCGGTACGAGGCCGGCCGAGGCGCCGCCGACCGGCGACAGATATTTCGGCAGGCCATTGCGGCCGGAACCGGTGAGCTGGATGAAGCGCGCGGCACTGGCCGCGGCACATTGGGCGATCGCCAGGCCGAGCGTCTCGAAGGCGAGCGCCAGCGAGGCTGTGTGGAAATTGCCGGTCGACAGCACCAGTCCATCATCGCCCAGCACCAGCGGGTTGTCGGCGGCGGCGTTGAGTTCGATCTCGACAGCCTGTCTCGCCTGACCGATCGCCTCGATCAGCGCGCCATGGATCGACGGCATGCAGCGGATCGACAGCGGGTCCTGCAAGGTGGTCGGCGCCGGCGCCTCGTCTCGGGCGAGCAGATCGTGCAGCACCTTGGCTGCTTGCTGCTGGCCTGCCGCCGGACGCGCCATATGCAGGCGCGGATCGAGGATGGTGCGGTTGGCACCGATGCCTTCCATTGTCAGCGCACCGGCCTGCTGTTGCTGGGCAAGGGCGCGCAATGCATCCGTCACCGCAAGTGCGCCGCTGCCGGCGGACACCGCCGAGGCGTTGATCAGCGACAGGCCGTCCTTGGGCGCCAGGCTGATGGGGGCGAGGCGCGCCATCATCAGCGCCTTGGCCGCCGGCATGAGACGGCCCTGATAGTCGGCTTCGCCATCGGCGGTGAGCATGCGGGCGAGTGCTGTCATCAACACCAGGTCACCGGCGCCGATCGAGCCGAGCGACGGCATGACGGGATGGACGCCGGCATTGAGCGCGTCGACCAAAGCGACGAAGACGGAAGGCGACAGGCCGGAGCCGCCGACCGACAGCATCGACGCACGGGCAAGCATGGTTGCCCGCACGGCTTCAACCGGCAGCACCTCGCCGACGGCGCCACTGCGTCCTTCCAGGAGCTGGCGCTGGAAGGCGCCGGCGTCGCCGTCGACCGCGGTGCCGAGATTGGCGCCGAGCCCGGTGTTCAGGCCATAGATCTGCTGGCCGGACGCGGCGGCCTGGTCGAGCACTTTTCGTGCCTTTTCCAGCCTGCCGATGACATCGGGTCCAATCTCCACCTTGCGCCCATCGCGGGCGACCGCGGCGACATCGTCAATACCGACGCCGGTTCCGGTGAGGACGAGCGCGCTCATGCGAAGCGCAGCCGCTGGCCGATGCCTTGCACTTGGGCCTTGGCCAGCATCGCCTTGCCCAGCGCAATGTCGGACAGCGACAGGCCGCGATGCCAGAACAGGATCGTTTCGGCGTCGCTTTCGCGCCCGGCTTTCAGACCGGCGGCGATCTGGCCAAGCTCGGCATGCAGCGTCTTCTCGCTCAGCCGCCCGGTCTCGACATGGGCGCGCAGCGAGCCGAACTTGCCGCCCTTGCACTGGCCCCAATCGTCGACGACCATTTTCTGCATGATATCGGTCAACGACAGTTCCACCGCGCTCATCGTGCCGTAGGGCACGACCAACGCGCCGGGCTTGATCCATTCGGTCTTGAGCAATGGCTGCGGCTCCGGCAACCGCGAGGCCTCGACGACAATGTCGGCGCCCTCGATGCAGCTTTTCCAGTCGGCGACCGCCGTCACCGTCTTGCCGAGATCGGCGGATAGTCTGGCGGCAAAACCGTCGCGGCTTTCCGGGCGGCGCGAATGGACGCGGATCTCGTCGAAATCGAAGAGATGGTCGAGCAGGCGGACATTCCAGTAGGCGGTGCCGCGCGCGCCGATATGGGCCAGCACTTTGGAATTCTTTCGCGCCAGATGCCTGGCGCCGATGGCGGTGACGGCGCCTGTGCGCATGTCGGTGATGACGGTGGCGTCGAGGATGGCGCGCGGCGCGCCGGTGCGCGGGTCGAACAGGTTGAGGATGCCGAATTCGGAAGGCAGGCCATGCAGGTAATTGTCGACATAGTCGCCGACGATCTTGACGCCGGCCGTGTCGAGCGGCGCGACGTAGCCGCGCAACACGTCGAAATGGCCGTGGAAGGACGGGTCCGGCTCGAGATGGACGCGCGGTTCGATCACCGTCTGGCCCCGGCCCTGCGCCACCAGGCCAGCCTCGACGGCAGCGATGATTTCGCCATCGGTCATGGCAAGGGCATCGATGTCGAGGGCATTGAGGTAGTCGATGTAGATGGGCTTCATGTTACGCGGACACTTTTCTCGGCCACCCCGTTCATCCCATAGCAGGCCAAGGCGGGACACGAAAGTTTGTTGCGAGGTCTCTGGACGCCGCCGGTGAGATGCTGTTCAAACCGGTTCCGTCATGACAGCCGTTCCCGAGACCGCAACCTTACCCGAAACGGCCACCAATGCGCGGCGCGTGGCGCTGATCGTCGCCATCGCGTTCTTCATGCAGTTTCTGGATTCGACGATCATCTCGACCTCGCTGCCGCAGATGGGGGCTTCCTTCGGCGTGTCGGCAGTGGCGATCAGCATCGGCATCACCGTCTACATGCTGACC
>NZ_RZRK01000432.1:0-5364 GCF_003997835.1 Mesorhizobium sp. M7A.F.Ca.CA.004.12.1.1 | reverse complement strand
GTCTAGCCCGGGGTCATTCAGGCCACTTGCCGCGTAGAGCTGGTGGACATCGATGACGGCCGAGATGATGCCCCAGAAGCGGCTGCCGCCGCCCGCCGTCGGCACAAAGACGGGAATGCGGCCGACAAAGCCCCGCCCTCCCTGGGCCAGATCGACGGGACCTGCCAGCACAAGAATGCCAAGGTCGCGCGCGCGAAGCGCGGCCGTTCGTTGCGCCTCGCTCTTTCGGTAATCGAGCCCGATCGCCTTCTGGTTGCCTTCCATGGGATACATCAGTGAGATGACGAGATCGGGAGCACCGGCGATGTTGCGCAGCTGCGATTTCTGTTGGAACAGGTTGCTGGCAAGGGAGGCAAATCTCTGCTGCCCCATATACGGCTCCGTAACCACAGTCGAGACCAGGCCCTGAACGAGTTGGAGGTTACCGTTTACATTGCCTTCGAGCTTGGCCCGGATGATATTGACCTTGGCTTGGACTTCGGCGCGCGCGAGCTGATCGGAGACTTTCGTGTTCTGCAAGTCGGCAAGAATCGCGCAAATCACAAGCACGGCGACCGCAATTGCCGCCGGCAAGTTGGCCGTTGAAAAAACTGCCTTTCTTGCGCCTTCGAAATTGAAAATTGCTCTGCCCGATCCACCCAATTGCGTTTCCTTGACAACAAGCCCACCGGTCAACCTAGAACGAACTGCTTAAATTTAGACTTCGAAGCTACATAAAAGCTTCCGGTCTCTGCCACCAAGTTCCGAAAGGCTGCACTTTGGCGCTCGCCTTCGTCCTTGTTGACGATGCGAAAGCAAGGCTCCAGCAAAACTCTTGGTGAAATCTTCGACCAGCGGCCGCTTCTGCCGCTCGTGCGGAGGGCGGTTGGGTCCTCCTCACTGGGAGTGCCACCCCGGGGGCCGGCCGGTGCAACGCCCGCGAATGGCTTGGCGTATCGACCGATCGCGCCCAGCTATCCGAGATAGTTCATCGGGTGCGGCACGGAAAATCAGGGACGAACATCGGCATAGTCACGGCCCTCGACGATGCCGTTGCAACCTTCAACTCAAGGAGCGACGTTCGGGAGACACGAACTCGGGTGAGGACATGCCCTGTGTCAAATCCGATTGCCCTCCCAACTTAGGTTTCCTGTGTGAAATGGCGACGGCAGGATTGCCGGCTGCTCCCGCGCGCTCATAGTCGCTTCATGAATGCGCAGTACGTGGAACTCGTCTTGTTTGAACAGTCGCTGTCAAATCTAGGCAGTATGAATCGCCCGTTTTCCGATCGCGTGGAAGACGCGGCGGAAAAGACCGCCGGCTCGGTGCTGTTCGACGTCCGTGTCGACGGCGACCGGCGATTTCAAAGAATTGCGGCGATCGGATATGGCGCGGACGGCACTGTTGCAATTGCCATGGGCAACGACGGACACCTTGTTTCGGCGTCCATTGACGGAGGCGAGGCCTTGGTTGCCGAAATAGCGGCCTGGTGCTCGCTGAGCATGGCCGAGCAGTCTTCTATCAGCTGCAATGATGCCCCTGCCAGACTCCTCGCGAATTTGCGAACGGCCGGCATCCTCGATTGAAATGGCCGCACGGGTAGCAAGTAGGTGCCGTCGAACGGCGTGCCCGGTTATCAGGGCGCGCGCCCCAGAGTTGAGGCACTTGCCAAGACCCTTCTGGAGAACCAGCGGCAAGCAGGCATCATCCTCATGTCGGGGGGATTGCTGACGGTGTCAGTGGGAATGCCTCTTAAGATCGTTCGTAGCTTCGCTTGCGACCCCGGGCCAAGTGTCCCGACGGGGCAGGTCCCGTCATTGCTGGTCAGTGACGGGCCTTCGCGCTGGCACTGCTACCACCTTCTTGCTCGGATCCGACTAAAGCCCAACATGGAAGCGCAAAGGTCTGACCCATGAAACAACGGAGCCTTTTCCACATTTGGAAATGTGACCGTCGATCATTGTCTTCATCGTCGGTTGGTTGATTACCCGCCACGGCTCGCTTGGCGTGGCGGGTACTCATTCATGGAGAGCGCATGCATCCTGGTGAGATCATCGCGAACGCGTTTGCAGCGGGATTGGTCATCATCCTGATAGCTGTCTTTTTTCTGATTTTCGGGAAGCCGCTCTGGCCTGAACGACACGTCCGGATGGTCATCATCCCGCCTGCTCACCGAATGACCACCGCTATCAAGAGTGCAGGGCCAGACCTGCCAAACAAGATTGATTTGGAAGTTGTGCGCCCGAGGCCGACCACCAACAAGAGGACCTGAAGCGCCTTCGAAGCGATGCTCGCAGAGGCTTCGACGCGGCGGTTCACCAGTTGGCCAGCGCGAAGAATAGGCGCGAACTCCTATTATTTCTGGCGAAAGGCGGAGTGGAACGACACAACCAACGGACCTAGCACATAGTCGAGCGCGGTGCGTTCCTCGGTGACGATCATGACTGACGCCGGCATGCCCGGATAAAGCGCAATCTGTGGGGCTGCAGCCAATTCCACCGGGTCGACTGCTACGTCGGCAAGATAGTAGGGAAACCCGGTCTTGCTGTCGGTAATGCGATCCGCCGAAATGCGGGTGACGCGACCATGAATTATGGGTATTGAGCGCTGTTTGTAGGATGTGAAACGAACTTCGGCACGCCATACCGGGTCGCAGGTTCGATATGTCCTCGACGCGAATCTGAGGGACGACCAGCGAATTTTCGGTCGGAACGATATCGAGGATAGTCTGGCCCGGCGAAACGATCGCGCCGATCGAGAAGACGCTGAGATCCATCACCTGGCCGTCATAAGGCGCGCGCCCTTCGGCTCGGTCCATGGCAGCACGGCAAGGTTCGATTGCGTATCGATCAGCATGGCTGATAGTTTGGCTCGGCGCTCATAGGTCAATTGGGCGATCTGCCCGTTGAGTTCGGCTTTGCTCTGTTGGCTGCCGGCTATAGCGCCGAGGTTCTCGTCGATTAGGCCCTGCAGATCCGAGGCCGATCGTTCCAATTCCAGAATGCGCGGGCGGGTGGTCAATCCAGCCTTGAGCAGCTTTGACAGGCTGGCCTTCTCGTCGATGGTCGATTGCATCTGGGCCTGGTAGGATTGGACCCGGGCCTGCTTGCCCTGGATCTGCTCCTCGAGCTCGGCAATCCGCCGCTCGAGGATCTGTCTGGCGCCGGCCATCGAGGCGCGCTGCACGGATGTTTTGTTGCTTCTGCTGAAATGGCGGGAACACTTTGCTGCTGATGACCATTCGGAGGAGCTTCAATCCAGCGCGTTGCCAGTGGATCGGACGTTCACATGGTCAGGCATCGGACCGTCGTCACCTGGTCATCGGTGATCTTCTTCAGGTCGTCTTGTGGCATCGGCTTTCAAATAGCGGCGGAAATTCGCCAGCGTAACACCCTTCATGGTCGCGCCGCCCGGATCGGACGGATTGTCTGACCAGAGTCAGATTTCAAACGCGCGCAAGCGCCCGCGCAAAGTGGCTGTCATGGCTAGTACCTTCCGCCTGATGGGCAATTGTTAAGTTTGGCAGTGAAGTTAGGAGGGCGGAAAAATCAGTCGGTTGAGCAAATCAGCGGTCTAGCCGCTCGCACTCATCGAGTAGGCCACCAAGCTCCAGGCAGAGATCGACGCGGCCGAGGCTGTTTGCGTTGTCATCGATCCCCATGCGGCGGTTGTAGGCCGTGACGGTGTCCTTCAGTTGAGAAACACGACCGGCCTTATGACCGCTGGAATAGGCGAAACCAGCGATGCAAACGGTTGCGGCGATTGCAAGCGCGGCAGTCTTGGCGTTCATGGTACTTTCGCCTCTCGAATCAAATTTGGGGAGAATTCGTCCATGGAAGGGAGTTTGACCGAATTAGCAGCGCGGCTCCAGATGCAATGGAAGGCTTGGGCTCCCGCGATTGGCCTTGGAGTTGCCGCCGCCATCGGCATGATTTGGACCGTCTATCTGCCGATTGTCGGATTGCGTCACCTGCTCGGATACAATTAGACCTCTAGTATCAGCACAGGCTGGTCCAATCGTGCCCAGCTATCCGAGATAGTTCAGCGGGTGCGGGACGAAACACTGCGGACGAGCATCGGCAAAGTCGCGACCCTCGACGGCCGAGCAGTCATCTATCAGCTACAATGATGCCCCTGCAGACTCCTGGCGAATCTGAGAAAGGCCGGGCATCCTCGATTGAGATGGCCACACGGGCTGCAAGTAGTTGCCGTCGAATGGCACGCCCGGTCATCAGGGCGTGCGCCCCGAGCCGAGGCCCTTACCACGACCCTTTTGGAAAACAAGCGGCAAGGCATCATCCCCAGGTCGGGCGGATTGCTGACGTTGTCAGTGGTAGTGCCTCTTCGCAGAAATTAGACAGGCATTTGGGCAGAAGTGGTCATTTTCTGAAATTCGGAAAGAATCTCCGGGAAACTCTGCGCGAGATATCGAACGACACGGGCGTTCTCCAGCAACCGGCAGAGATACCCCCTGGCCACCACCAGATCCAGGTGGTCGGATCCATAGCTCTCCTCGACAAGCTGGTATTCCTTATCGAGTTTGGTTGATTCGTTTTCCATCAATGCGATCTGCGCATCGCTCAGTCCGGCTAGCTTTTTCGGCTGCGACGTATCGGCAAGCTGGGAGGGCGGGGTCGCGCCGACCAGGGATTTTGCGTAGTTGATCGAGAACTTGTTCATGGCGATCATCAGTTGCGCCGCCTCGATCTGGCGCACGGCTGCCAGCTTTCGCAGTTCGATGAACGTGTTGGTCGGAACGAAGCGGTCCTTGAGCATGTCGATCGCTTCCGGGCATATCCCTTTCAGCAGATGTTTTTTAAGCCTGATTTGGCCGATGTTGACATTGAGGGTTCTCGCGATGGTCTCTTCCGGGACGCCGCTGTCGATGGCCTTCAGGATCATGAAGTGTTCCTGGATCGTCGCCAGCCGGCTTACCCGTTTGTTGTAGGTGAATGCCTCGTCATCGTTGGCGACCAAACAATCAACCTCAGTGTCGCCCATCTCCCGCAATATCTCGATGCGCATGTGGCCGTCGACCAAGAGGTACTTTCCCGGCGTGTCCTTGTCCTTTGCAACCACGGGCAATTCCACAAGCCCGATCTCGCGAACGGACGACCTGACCTGTTGATATTTCGGAGTTTCCCTGGCGCTTTCGGTGAACAGGTGAAGCGGCTGGATGTCTTCAAGACGAAGGCAAATAGTAGCGCGCTCAAAAGCGAATTTTATGTCTGGAACGGTAGGACGCTTTGCGGTCATGCGGGCTCAACTCTGCTGATCCGGGCCGCCAGGTTTCGTGGGAGGGTGTTCAGTCCTTCCGCCGCAAGAAGATCCTGGAATGCCTCTTCTGCCATGAGTTGCCGCAAGGCGTGGGTGACAAACAGCAGG
>NZ_RZRK01000431.1:0-5365 GCF_003997835.1 Mesorhizobium sp. M7A.F.Ca.CA.004.12.1.1 | reverse complement strand
GCGACTGGCATTTCGCCTCGGCGCCGGCCGAGCCGGACCTCGCGGCGACCGCGCTGCTGCTCGGCGGCTATGTCTTCACCCGTTACGGCAAGAAGCCAGGCAAGGCGCTGCGCTTCGGCCTGCCGGCAGGCGTCGATGGCGGGCGCGTAGGCCGCATCGCCGATGGCGTCTTCCTGACACGCGATCTGGTCAACACGCCGACCAGCGATATGGGTCCAGAAGATTTGGAGCAGGCGGTGCGGACCCTGGCCGCCAGGCACAAGGCCGAAGTCTCGGTGGTCAAGGGTGACGATCTCCTCGACCGGAATTTCCCGATGATCCATGCTGTCGGCCGTGCGTCGGCCGGCGCGCCGCGCCTGATCGATATGCGATGGGGGCAGCAAGGGGCGCCGAAGGTGACCCTGGTCGGCAAGGGCGTCTGCTTCGACACGGGCGGTCTCGACATCAAGCCATCGTCCGGCATGCTGCTGATGAAAAAGGACATGGGCGGTGCTGCCAATGTCCTTGGCCTCGCCTCGATGATCATGGCTGCCGGGCTGAATGTGCGGCTGCGCGTGCTCATTCCCGCGGTTGAGAATTCGATTGCCGGCAACGCCTTCCGGCCCGGAGATGTGCTTGCGAGCCGCAAGGGCATCACTGTCGAGATCGGCAATACGGATGCCGAGGGGCGGCTGGTGCTGGCCGATGCGCTGGCGCTGGCCGACGAGGAGGAGCCGCAGCTTCTGGTCGACATGGCGACGCTGACCGGGGCTGCCCGCGTCGCGCTCGGCCCCGATCTGCCGCCGTTCTACACAAGTGACGAAGCGCTGGCATCCGATCTTGCGGCGGCTTCCGTCGCGGCCGAGGACCCTCTGTGGCGCATGCCGCTGTGGCGGCCCTACGATGCAAAACTGTCGTCGAAAATCGCCGACATCAACAATGTCACATCAGACGGTTTCGCCGGCTCGATCACGGCGGCGCTGTTCCTGAAACGCTTCGTCGAAAAGACCGAGGGCTGGGCGCATTTCGACATCTTCGCCTGGAACCCGGCCGATCGTCCGCATGGCCCCGCCGGCGGCGAGGCACAAGGCATCCGCGCCCTAGAGCGGATCATCGCGAAACGCTACGGCTGACGGTTGCAGGCGGAGCCGGCAAAATTGCCTCGACTGAAACGGAACCGAAACAATTTGCCGTCATGCTGGCGCGATGTCGATTGCTATGCGCCCGAGCCAGGCCTTGCGACTGTGGCAGCAAGTGATGCTGTCACAGGTGCGCGACGACGCGCCCGATCTGACCATGCGCCAGACGGCGATCCTGTTCACCATCTATCTCGACCCGCCACCGCACACCGTGCGCGGGCTCGCCGCGCGCCTCAATGTCACCAAGCCGGTGATCACCCGCGCGCTCGACACGATGGGCGCTTTGAAACTCGTTTCGCGTCACCGCGATGAACTCGACAAGCGCAATGTGCTGATCAGGCGCACGGTCGAGGGCGCGCTCTTTGTCGAGCGCTTCGGCGATGGTATCATCGCCAAGGCGCTCGAACTGCCGATGTGAGCGCATTACCTTTCAACAGAGTGTTCGATTTGACTGCCAGGGATGCCCGCCTTCACGCTTTTCGCTCCGATCTCGCCGATGCAAGGCTGAAGGGCGAGGTCACCGCCGAGCGCTTCGTCGCCGGCCGGCCGGCGCGGGTCACCGCGTCAGTGGCCGATATGCGCAAGGCGCCGCGGCCGGACGCCGGCGTCAACACGCAAGCGCTGTTCGGCGACGATGTCCTGGTCTTCGATGTCGCTGAGGGCTGGGCCTGGGTCCAGGCCGAACGCGACGGCTATGTCGGCTACGTCGCCGACACGATGCTGGGCAAACGGGACCATGCGCCGACGCACATCGTCTGCGTGCCGCGCACCTTCCTCTACCCCGGGCCGGATCTGCGCTTTCCGATCGCCGGACAATTGTCGATGGGATCGACGGTGACGGTGACGGAGGCCGCCGAGACGCGCGGTACGCACTATGCGGTCCTGCCTTCCGGCGAGGCGTTGATCGCAAGCCACCTGCGGCCGCTGAGTGAAGCTGCCTCCGACTATGTCGCGGTTGCCGAGGCGTTTCTCGGCACGCCCTATCTCTGGGGCGGCACTTCCGGTTTCGGCATCGACTGTTCGGGCCTTGTGCAATTGGCGATGCGCATGGCCGGCAAAGACGTGCTGCGCGATTCCGACATGCAGGCGGCGACACTTGGCGAGCCGCTCGAACCGGGACCTGATTTCTCCGGGTTGCGACGCGGCGATCTGGTGTTCTGGAAGGGCCATGTCGCCGTCATGACCGACGCCGACACGATGATCCACGCCAACGGCCACACCATGCTGGTGTCGCGCGAAGGGCTGAAGGACGCCGTCGCCCGCATCGGATATCTTTACGGCGGTCCGACCGGGTTCAGGAGGCCGTAGCCTTTCTTCCTTCGCCCCGTTCACGGGGAGAAGGTGCCCGAAGGGCGGATGAGAGGCAGTGCCAGCATTTGAAGGTTCGCGCTGCCCCTCACCTGCCTGCCGGCATCCTCTCCCCGTAAACGGGGCGAGGAAAGCTCACCTCGATCACCTTTTGTTCCGATTTTCCTTGGCGTTCGCGCGCCGTCGCGCTACCTCTGGCGGGTGACAGAGCAGCCGCGCCTTGCCGAACAGAATGCCGCCGTGGCCCTGCCCGAACCATTCCTCAGATGGTTCGGCGAGAAAGGCTGGTCGCCGCGCGCCCATCAGATTGGACTTCTGGCGAAAGCCCAGGCCGGGCAATCAGTCCTGCTGATTGCGCCGACCGGTGCCGGCAAGACGCTGGCCGGGTTCCTGCCTTCGCTCACTGAACTGGCCAACCGGCCCAAGAGAAAGCCGGGCCAGGCGCGTCGCGGTATCCACACGCTCTACATCTCGCCGCTGAAGGCGCTGGCCGTCGATATCGAGCGCAATCTCGGCAAGCCGGTGGAGGAAATCGGCCTGCCCGTCACCATCGAGACGCGCACCGGCGACACCCCCGCCCACAAGCGTCAGCGCCAGAAGCTGGTGCCGCCCGACATCCTGCTGACCACGCCCGAGCAACTGGCGCTGCTGATTGCGGCAGGCGATGCAAGACGCTTCTTCGAGGATCTGCGCTACGTCGTGCTCGACGAGTTGCACTCGCTGGTGACGTCGAAACGCGGGCATCTGCTGGCGCTCGGCCTGGCGCGGCTGCGCAGCTTTGTCCCCGGCTTGCAGACGATCGGCCTGTCAGCGACGGTGGCCGAACCGGACGAGTTGCGGCGCTGGCTGGTCAGCCAGAATCCGCCCAAGGGTTCGACCGGCCATAGCATGGCCGAACTGATCGTCGTCACCGGGGGTGCGAAACCGGAGATTTCTATCCTCGATTCCGAAGAGCGCGTGCCTTGGGCGGGACATTCGGCGCGCTACGCCACGCCGGAAATCTATCGCGAGATCAAGCGCCACAAGACGACCCTGCTGTTCGTCAACACGCGCAGCCAGGCGGAGTTGCTGTTCCAGGAATTGTGGCGGGTCAACGAGGACACTTTGCCGATCGCGCTGCATCACGGTTCGCTCGACGTCGCCCAGCGCCGGCGCGTCGAAAAGGCGATGGGGGAAAACGCACTGCGCGCCATCGTCGCCACCTCGACGCTCGACCTCGGCATCGACTGGGGCGATGTCGATCTGGTTGTGCATGTCGGTGCGCCGAAGGGGGCGAGCCGGCTGGCGCAGCGCATCGGCCGCGCCAACCACCGCATGGACGAGCCGTCCAAGGCGATCCTCATTCCCGCCAATCGCTTCGAGGTGCTGGAATGCCGGGCCGCCCTCGACGCCAACTATCTCGGCGCGCAGGACACGCCTCCCTTGATCGATGGCGGGCTCGATGTGCTGGCCCAGCATGTGCTCGGCTGCGCCTGCGGCGCGCCATTCCGTGCCGATGACCTGTTCGAGGAAGTGCGAACGGCTGCGCCCTATGTCAGCCTCGACCGGACGACATTCGACCGCGTCATCGATTTCGTCGCCACCGGCGGCTACGCGCTCAAGAATTACGAGCGCTACGCCCGCATACGCCTGAACAAGGATGGGTTCTGGCGGGTGTCCAATCCGCGCGTCGCCCAACAATACAGGTTGAATGTCGGCACCATCATCGAGGTGCCGGCGCTGAATGTGCGCTATATCAAGGCCGGCGGCAAAGGCGCGGCTTCGCGCGGCGGCCGGGTTCTCGGCAAGATCGAGGAGGCCTTCCTCGAAACGTTGACGCATGGCGACACCTTCATGTTCGCCGGCAAGGTGCTGCGCTTCGAAGGCATCCGCGAGAATGAATGCTTCGTGTCGAACGCGCCCGGCAGCGATGCCAAGGTGCCTTACTATGGCGGCGGCAAGTTCCCGCTTTCGACCTATCTCGCCGAACAGGTCCGCATCATGCTGGACGACCCGCAGCGATGGAAGAAGCTGCCCGAGCAGGTCGCCGACTGGCTGCGATTCCAGGCCGACAAATCGGTGCTGCCCAAACGCGATGACCTGCTGATCGAGACCTTTCCACGAGGCAACCGCCATTACCTGGTGGCTTATCCGTTCGAGGGCAGGCTGGCGCACCAGACGCTCGGCATGCTGCTCACCCGCCGTCTCGACAGGGCGGGAGCCAGGCCGCTCGGCTTTGTCGCCACCGACTATGCGCTGGCGATATGGTCATTGGGCGACATGGGCGCGATGTTCAAAGCAAGGAAGCCTTCGCTTGGCGCCCTTTTCGACCAGGATATGCTGGGCGATGACCTCGAAGCCTGGCTGGCCGACAGCTGGCTTCTCAAACGCACCTTCCGCAATTGCGCGCTGATTTCGGGGTTGATCGAGAAACGCCATCCGGGCCAGGAAAAGAGTGGTCGCCAGGTCACGGTCTCGACCGACCTGATCTATGACGTGCTGCGCAGCCATGAACCGGACCACATCCTGCTTCAGGCGACACGTGCCGATGCGGCCACCGGCCTGCTCGATGTCAGTAGACTTGCCGACATGCTCTCGCGCATCCAGGGTCGAATCGTGCATAAGGCACTCGAACAGATATCGCCGCTCGCCGTGCCGATCATGCTCGAGATCGGCAAGATGCCGGTCCATGGCGAAGCCGATGAAACGCTTTTGATGGATGCGGCGACTTTGGTCGAGGAGGCCATGGGGCCGGAAATGGCTGAGGAATGAATTTTTCGCTGGCGCGCACATCGCTGATTGCCGAGGCCGACCTTGTCGGCATATCAGGCGAGCGCGCCGTCTGCGACCCACGCGGCGTGCTTTATTTTCCGGATCTGCGGCTTCTGGCCGTGTCCGATCTGCATCTGGAAAAGGGTTCGTCGCTGGCACGCCGCGGCACGCTGATCCCGCCCTACGAC
>NZ_RZRK01000430.1:0-5383 GCF_003997835.1 Mesorhizobium sp. M7A.F.Ca.CA.004.12.1.1 | reverse complement strand
GCCGCACGAGCAGCTTGCCCCGCGCGGTCGGCGTGATGCCGGCCCATTCCTTCGACCGGAATGCTGCCTTCGCGGACGCCACGGCGGCGTCCACCTGGCTCGCTCCTCCACGCGGGATCAGCGCCCAGGGCCTGCCGGTGAACGGATCATGGCTCTCGAATGTATCGGCTGTCGATTGCAACCGACCGCCGACCGTGTTCTGGAAACTAACCAGCGCCATATCGGTCCTCAACAGGTGGCAAAGCCCAGATGGGCGCGAAAACGGTTCTTGACCTCGACCGCGTCGCGCGGCGGCAGCGAGCGCGGCAGGTTCTCGGCGGTGATTTTCAGCACGAAAAGGCGCGGACCGTCGGCCGGGCGCCGAAGTTCTCCACAGAGCATGTCGACCTCCTCCAGCGTACGCAGCTCGGCGGTCTTCGAAAAACCGCAAGCGGCCGCGACCTTGTCGAAACCAATGCCCTTGCCGGTATGGCTGGACTGCATGCCGGTCTCGCCGAAATGCTGATTGTCGAGCACGATCAGGTCGAGATTTTTCGGCCGCGCCACCGAGATCGTCGCCAGCGAACCGAACGCCATCAGCTGTTCGCCATCTCCGGTGATCACCATGACCCGCTTGTCGGGTTGGGCCTGGGCAAGCCCGAGGCCGATCAGCGCAGCACCCCCCATGGCGCCCCAGAGATAGTAGTTGTCGTTGCGGTCGCCGGCGGCATGCACGTCGTAGCTCGGCGAGCCGAGACCGGTCACGACCAGGGCGCCGTCACGGGCGTCAAGCAGCTTCTTCACCGCAACCCGGCGGTCCATCGTCGGCAAATTCATGTCGCTCACCACTTCTTCTTGCCGAGCAGCCGCTGCCCGATCAGCACGGCAATCTGCTGGTCGGCGTCGAAAGCCATCAAGGCTGCCTGCGCCACCGTCTCCACCAGGTCGGGACCGGTTTCGGCGCGCAGCACCCTGAGCCCGATCGCCTTCAGCGACGCCTCCGTCGCCTGCCCCATCGGCACTTGCCACGGGTTGAACTCGGCCCATTCGCCCCGCATCGTCACCAGGACGAGCAAGGGGAAGCGCGCCTGCACGGGAAGCGACAGCATGTTGATGCAATTGCCGACACCGGAGGATTGCATGAGCACGACGCTCCGCTTGCCACCGAGCCAGGAGCCTGCTGCGATGGCGATGCCCTCCTCCTCCGTCGTCAGCACATTGGTGACGACTTCGGGATCCTCACTGAAAAGGCGGATCAATGTGGTATGACCGGCATCCGGCACATAGGACATGTGGCTGATGCCGGCAGCCTTGAGCACCTCATAGACCTGATCCGGCCACTGCCTTTCAGACACGGTCGGAGCGGCGGCAAGCGCTGCTGCTTCCGGAGGTTTTGCTTGTATGCTCGCCGTCACCTTGCATCTCCGAGATATTGGACTGGCATTAGACTAGCGCGCTTGACCGATGCAATCTTCGTCTCTTTCTCGTGATCAGATATAATGGTATTCGATAGCTCATGGAGTTATCGCAGCTACGCACCCTCATCCATGTCGCCGAACTCGGCAGCCTCAGCAAGGCCGCCGACCGGCTGCACATTGCGCAGCCGGCGCTCAGCCGGCAGGTGCGCATGCTGGAGGAGGAATTGGGCTTTGCCCTTTTCCTGCGCCACGGACGCGGCATGGTGCTGTCCGAGCAGGGCAAGGAGGTGCTGGCGCACGCCATGCGCGTGATGGCCGAGATCGACGAGATCCGCGCCACGGCCACACCCGCCGATGCGCCGCTGACCGGCGAAGTGGCCATCGGCCTGCCGCCCACCGTTGCCGACATTATTTCGCTGCCGCTGGCGGCCGCCTTCGGCAAGGCCCATCCCAAGGCGAAGCTCAGACTTGTCAGCGCCTACACCGGCTATCTGCTGGACTGGATGCACCGCGGCGAGGTGGACGTCGCGGTACTCTACGACCCGCGCATGGCGCGTTCGCTGCGCTCGCGCCCGCTGCTCCTGGAAAACCTCTTCCTGATCGGACCGCCGGATGCGGGATTTTCAACCGTGCGCGCCGTGTCGTTCGCCTCGCTCGCCGGCAAGCGCCTGCTGCTGCCCAGCATCAAGCACGGGTTACGCATCATCGTCGAACGCTGCGCCACGGATGCCGGCATCACGCTCGATGTCGGCATCGAAGCGGACTCCTATTCGGCGCTGAAGGACCTGGTGCGCAACGGCCATGGCTGGACGATCCTGCCGCTCGCCCCTATCCATGCCGATGTGACCGCCGGGCTGCTCACCGCCGCGCCATTGATCGATCCGGTGCCCGTGCGCCGCCTGATCCTTGCCTACCCGGCGGACCGGCCTGCCTCGCGGCTCGCGCGGTTTGCCGGACAAGCGATAGAGGACATCGCCAAGGATCTTGTCGGGCGGGCCGTCTGGGTCGGCCAGCTTCTCGGCCCTCCACCATAAGCATTAGAATTCCGTTATATCTGCTCACGTCCGCCCTGCATTGCTGACAGGGCACGGAGGCGCGATAGTGAGGCCCGCAGCAAGACGAAAACCCGGACAAACCTCATGGAAGCCTATCAGGACATTCGCGATGCCGTCGCCAGGCTGTGCACGCGCTTTCCCGGAGAATACTGGCGCGCACTCGACAGGGACATGGCCTATCCCGGCGACTTCGTCGCAGCGTTGACGCAGGCCGGTTGGCTCTCGATCCTGATCCCGGAGGCATATGGTGGCTCGGGCCTGCCGCTTTCGGCCGCCGCTGCCGTGCTGGAGGAAATCCAGCGCGCCGGCTGCAATGGTGGCGCCTGCCATGCCCAGATGTACACGATGGGCACGCTTCTTCGCCACGGCTCGGAAGCCCAGAAGCAGCGATACCTGCCGAAGATCGCCGCGGGAGAATTGCGCCTGCAGGCATTCGGCGTCACCGAACCGAGCAGCGGGACCGACACGGGGGCGCTCAAGACCACTGCTCGCCTCGATGGCGATCATTTCGTGGTCAAGGGCCAGAAGATCTGGACCAGCCGCGCCGAGCATTCGGATCTGATGCTGCTGCTGGCGCGGACCACACCGCTGAAGGACGGCATGAAAAAGACCGACGGCCTCTCCGTCCTCATCGTCGACATGCGCGAAGCCGTCGGCAACGGCCTCACAATCCGGCCGATCCGCACCATGATGAACCATGCCACCACCGAGGTCTTCTTCGACGATCTGCGCGTACCCGCCGAAAACCTGATCGGCGAAGAGGGGAAGGGATTCCGCTACATCCTCTCGGGCATGAACGCCGAGCGCATCCTGATATCAGCCGAATGCATCGGCGATGCGAAATGGTTCATCGAAAAGGCCAGCACCTACGCAAAGGAGCGGCATGTGTTTGGCCGGGCGATCGGCCAGAACCAGGGCATCCAGTTTCCGATCGCAAGGGCCTACGCCAACATGCGCGCGGCCGAACTGATGGTGCGCGAGGCGCTGAGCCTCTACGAGGCCGGCAAGAACCCCGGATCCGAAGCGAACATGGCCAAGATGCTGGCGGCCGACGCTTCGAACGAAGCAGCCAATGTCTGCATCCAGACTTATGGCGGGTTCGGTTTCGCGGAAGAGTACGATGTCGAGCGCAAGTTCCGCGAGACGCGTCTTTATCAAGTCGCGCCGATCTCGACCAACCTCATCCTGTCATACCTTTCCGAGCACGTGCTTGGACTGCCGCGTTCCTACTAGGAGTCGTCCGTGAACGTCCTCATCGTCTATGCACACCCGGAAGCAAAATCCTTCAACGGCGCCATGAAGGATCTGGCCGTGGAAACCTTGACCCGCGCAGGCCACGATGTGGTCGTCAGCGACCTCTATGCGATGGGCTTCAATCCTGTCGCAGGGCCGGGCGACGTATCGGGCGAGCGTAACGATCCGGACTTCTTCAGCCTGCC
Organism: Mesorhizobium sp. M7A.F.Ca.CA.004.12.1.1; assembly: GCF_003997835.1. NCBI lineage: Bacteria > Pseudomonadati > Pseudomonadota > Alphaproteobacteria > Hyphomicrobiales > Phyllobacteriaceae > Mesorhizobium > Mesorhizobium sp. M7A.F.Ca.CA.004.12.1.1. The sequence continues at coordinate 1,492 of NZ_RZRK01000430.1, read as the reverse complement.
GCGCGAACAGACCGCCGCCTACGAGGCCGGCGCACTGTCGGCCGATATCAGTGCAGAGATCGAAAAGGTGAAGCGGGCGGCCTTCGTGCTGTTCCAGTTCCCGGTCTGGTGGTTCGGAATGCCAGCAATGCTCAAGGGCTGGGCCGATCGCGTCTTCGCGCGCGGTTTCGCCTATCTGCCGGGCCGCAAATACGACACCGGCATGTTCAGGGGAAAGCTCGCCATGGTGGCCGCCACCACGGGCACGTCGGCCGACACCTACGCGCCCGACGGCATCGATGGCGACATCCTCACCGTGCTGTGGCCGATCCACAATGGTCTGCTGCGCTATTCCGGCTTCGACGTGCTGCCGCCCTTCGTCGCCTACATGCCGGGCCGCGTCGGCGACGATGGCCGCAAGGCCTATCTGGACGCCTACCGCAAGAGGCTCGAGGACATTGATGGCACGCCGCATCTGTTCTTCCACGCCGCCGAGGACTACGGCAAGAACGAGCGGCTGAAGCCTGGTGTGCTGGCGCGCTCGGGAGTGCAGCGCAATGTCTGACGGCGCCCGCCCACTGGAGGGCCTGTTTGTCGTTTCGATCGAGCAGGCCGTCGCCGCTCCGCTCTGCACGGTCCGCCTTGCCGATGCCGGCGCACGCGTCGTGAAGATCGAGCGTCCGGAAGGCGAAACCGCGCGTCATTACGATTCCGCAGTGGAAGGCATGTCGGCTTACTTCGTCTGGCTCAACCGCGGCAAGGAGAGCGCGGTGCTCGACCTGAAGAGTGAGCACGACCTGGCTCTCCTGCACCGGATGGTCGCGCGCGCCGACGTCCTCGTGCAGAATCTCGTGCCGGGCGCCATCGACAGGCTCGGCCTCTCGGCCGATACAATTGCGAAAGAGTTTCCTCGGCTGATAGCCATCAACATCGTCGGCTACGGGCAGGACACGCCCTACGCGGCCATGCGCGCCTACGACATGCTGGTGCAGGCCGAAAGCGGCATCTGCGCCGTTACCGGCACGCCGGACACGCCAAGCAAAATCGGGGTTTCCGCCGCCGACATCGCCACCGGCATGAATGCCCATGCAGCGATCCTCGAAGCCTTGCTGGCGCGCCAGAAGACCGGGCGCGGCCGCATTGTCGAGATTGCCATGTTCGACGCCATGGCCGACTGGATGACCGTGCCGCTGCTGCACTACGAATATGCGGGCCGCGAGACGCAGAGATATGGCCTGGCGCATGCTTCGATCTACCCCTATCGACCTTATGCCTGTCGGGATGGCAGCGTGGTCGTGTCCATCCAGCAGAACAATGAATGGAAGCGCTTCTGCACGCTCGTGCTGCAAAGGCAGGATCTGTTCGCCGACGAACGCTTCGCCACCAACACCTGGCGGGTTGCCAACCGCACGGCGCTCGACGCCGAGATCGAACCGATCTTCGCGGCAATCGACTGCGACGAGGCCATAAGCCGTCTCGACGAGGCGCAGATCGCCTGGGGCCGGGTGAGTGC
>NZ_RZRK01000042.1:0-15649 GCF_003997835.1 Mesorhizobium sp. M7A.F.Ca.CA.004.12.1.1 | reverse complement strand
CTCCCGGCCAGCGGCTGGTCAGCCGTGAAGGCGCGCTCTGGCGCTGGGATGGCTTTACCGCAAGCGCCGATGCGCCGACCGCCGCAGCACAACGGCTGGCGCAGAAGAACCGGCTGGCTGAGCTCGATGCCGAGGCGATACAAGCGACGCTCGTCCTGCGCCAGGCCGAGGATGCGCTGGGAGAGGCTGAACAGGCGCTCCGCCTGGCAAGCGAGGCCGAGCGCAACACGCGCCAGGCCGGTCGTGACGCTCAGCATCGGCTGGACGCTGCCCGCAATGCGTTGGCCGAGGCCGAGAGGGCCGGCGGCGAATTGCAGAGCCGGCGCGCCGCACTCGATGAAGCGCGCGCCCGCATCGTCGACAGCCATGAGGAGATTTCGGCCGCCTTCGCCGAGGCGGAAATGCTGCTGCAGGACGCGCCCGATCTTGGCGATCTGCAATTGCAGCTCGAACAGTCCTCGGCCAATGTCGCCCGCGACCGCGCCGCGCTTGCCGATGCGCGCGCGGTGCATGAGGGGCTTCGGCGCGAAGCCGAGGCGCGCGCGCGCCGGCTCGATGCCATTGGCGCCGAGCGCAGCAATTGGCTGGAGCGGGCCGAAAACGCCTCGACGCAGATCGCATCGCTCGGCGAACGCAAGGCCGAGGCCGAGGCCGAACGCGAGCGGCTGGCCGATGCTCCCGATGAAATCAACGCCAAGCGGCGTGCCTTGCTGTCGCAGCTCACCGAGGCCGAGAGCTTGCGCAAGGCGGCGGCCGACCGTCTGCAGGAAGCGGAGAACCGGCAATCCGAACTGGACAAGGCCGCCACCGGCGCCATCCAGTTCCTGGCCGAGGCGCGCGAGACCCGCGTTCGCGCCGAAGAGCGGCTGACGGCGGCCGACGAGCGCCGGCTGGAGGTCGAGGCGCGCATACAGGAAACGCTGAACACGCCGCCGCATCTGGTCATCCGCCACACCGGTCTGGAGGCCGACAGCCCGATGCCTGAGATGGCCGAGATCGAGCGTCAACTCGACAGGCTGAAGATCGAGCGCGAACGGCTCGGCGCCGTCAACCTGCGCGCCGAGGAGGAGCAGAAGGAGCTATCCGACCGGCTGGAGGCGATCGTCTCCGAGCGCGAGGACATCATCGAGGCGATCCGCAAGCTCAGGCAGGCGATCCAGAGCCTCAACCGCGAAGGTCGCGAGCGGTTGCTGGCCGCCTTCGAGGTCGTCAACGGCCATTTCCAGCGGCTGTTCTCGCATCTGTTCGGCGGCGGCACGGCGGAATTGCAGTTGATCGAATCCGACGATCCGCTCGAGGCTGGCCTCGAAATTCTTGCCCGCCCGCCCGGCAAGAAGCCGCAGACCATGACGCTGCTGTCCGGCGGCGAGCAGGCGTTGACGGCGATGTCGCTGATCTTCGCGGTGTTCCTGACCAACCCGGCGCCGATCTGCGTGCTCGACGAAGTCGACGCGCCGCTCGACGACCACAATGTCGAACGCTTCTGCAATCTCATGGACGAGATGGCGGCCACCACCGAGACGCGTTTCGTCATCATCACCCACAATCCCATCACCATGGCGCGCATGAACCGGCTGTTCGGCGTGACCATGGCCGAGCAGGGCGTCAGCCAACTGGTGTCGGTGGACCTGCAGGCGGCCGAGGCGATGCGCGAGGCAAGCTGATCCAGATTGCGCTGCCTGCGAAGGGGCCGCTCCGGAGCAATTCAGGAAAAGTGTGCAAGCGGTTTTCGCCCGGCAAAAAATGTCAGGGCCGCGGACTGTGCCTGTGCGAATGATGCTTGGCCGAGGACCAGACGAAATAGAGCGATCCCAGTTTCAGCACAGGCACCCTGCGATCCCGCTCGCGATCACGCAGTTCGCGGTAGGTCTTCACCTTCAGTGTGCCCCCCGGCAATCTGATTCGCAAAGCCATGATGCATAGAGCTTACGTGCTTTCTCCAGTCGATGGAATGTTCATTTCAAGCTCATCGTCAGTATTCGAGCTCTTGGAGGGTCGATCGGGAATTGTACTGGGCCACCAGATGACGAAATATTTGCCAAACTGCCAGACCGGGACTTCGCCCTTGTGCTCCCGTCGCCGCAACTCATGACGTTGCTTGACCTTCAACACGCCACCCGGAAGCCTGATCTTGATCGTCATCGTCCCTCAATACTGATGGCGCGCTTCCTGGGTGCCGCGCCCGAAGCTTCATCTGTCCGGCCAAGGTAGAAAAAACCGCCCACTCTCGGATCGGACCGTTGCAATCCGATTTCGCCGAGTCAATGGAGCCGGGGGCGAACTCCTCTGGCTATCGGCCCCGTGCACAAAGGGCTTGAGAACAGGCTCAACCTCTGCGCCGCAAGATCCAGTTCACACAGATCACGGCCACGAGGCCACACGCGATGCCGACGCAATCGGCAACCCAGTCGGACACGTCCAGATCACGTCGTATCAGCGCCGTGCCCTGGAGGACCTCGATCGCCGCTCCAACAACTGCAAGGAAGACGATCAGCCTGATCTTGCGATCAGGCCAGCCGAGCCCTCCAAGGAAAGTCATGACGGCAAAGGCGCTGGCGTGATTCAGCTTGTCGTAATGGAAACCGATATCGATCCCGTACTCCTCGAGTCCGGGTATAGGCACCAGTGCAAGGACAAGAACAGCGACAAGCGTGCTGAAAAAAGCAATCCGTTCGGCGGCTGGATGAAGTCTCATTCTGCTCCAATCTGTGCCTGCCCGCCGCGAAGGTCGAAACCGGCTCGGTATTGGCGGTTCAGGCTGAAACTCAGATCGACGACGTTGTCTTTCAAAGCCGCAATTTTTGCTTGAGCCTTTTCAGCCAGGTCTGTTCCGCCTCATCCTGGTCTTGATGCGCCGGGACATAGCGCGGCCGTATCTTTTTTCCTTTGATGTAGAATGGCTTTTCGACTTCTCCAACCAGGTTGACGAAAAGCCGGGATTTGTTGGTGGGTTGGCGGACTGTGACGCCGTGGACCGATTCAATCGAATTGATGAACAATACAAGAATGTTCTTGTCGTATTTAACTGTTTCGACGCATTCCAAATGGGTGTCGTCGACATAGGCATCATTGAAGAGTGTCGCTTTGGCTTTCAGCGTGGCGTATTTGGACTTGAAACGACTAATTGTCAGGTCCCCGCCAACGGCATCATAATCTTCCGGCCTCATATAAAACAGGCCAGAAAATAGCTTGTCGCCATTGTCGATGTGGCTTGTCCGCACCGATCCGGCATTGGTTACCGGCGTGTTCCCGCTGAGCATCGCATCCATCAGTATGTCGCGCGTTGCATAGGTGTCACTAAACCTGATGCCCGCTTTCATACTCTTGAGGCGTTCATAATTGGGATAATAATCAGGGTAAAGCTTGTGAATATCGTCGTAGAACAGGTCGGCGAGTTCGTCGAAAAATGCTTGAGATACGTGGTAGGCGATAAAATCGCGCCATATTTGCGGCACAGCTTCGTTCGACCGAACGCGGTGGGCCTCATAGTCCCATCTGGTGTTGTTGCGGCGCGTATCAATTTCGAGCGCTTCCGGAGCGGGAAACGTGTCGGCCAACTCCTGGTAGAGATCGAGGGGAAGGGCGTCGCGCAGGATGATGTGTGGAAACGGCTCTGATCGAACGTCGGCCCTGGTGGCACGTTGAAGGACTGAAAGCGGCTTTGACATCGATGGTGTCTCAGATCGAGTTTGCCTGAGTTGGATTCAAAGGATCGTGTTCAACCTGTTCGGGGCTGCCGCCTTTCAACGGATCCTTGGTTGCGTTCAAAGATTGGAGCCCTGAAAAGGGCTCCGCATGGGCTTTCACCATTTCGCTCATCAGAATATCCGCGCCAGTCATCAGGGGGATCAAGGTTTCCGCAAATGTGTATGTTTTGATGCCGTAAAGCCACTTCAGGTAGAGAAGGGCAGCTGACGTGCCGGAGACGCACCCAACAATGTTCATCCGGGATACGACAAGCTCTATCGGATATATGTGCGGAAGGTTCGCCTCCATGATCCTGGTGCTGGCGTCGGCCGTCACATTGCCGATGGTATCCAGCAATTCGGGGAAGAAGGGCGTGCTTATTCTGGGATGTTCCTTCCAGACGACGTCGTATCCTCTCTCAACGATCTGCTCCGCAATGCGTCTATAGATCGCCGCCTCGTGCGCGTACGACATTATGCCGTTTCGCGACAATGCCTGGCCGAGCAGCAGGATCCGTGGGTTGGCTGACGCACGGCAATGTTCATTGCCGCCGGAAAGCGCATCCCTGCAGGCTTCATCTATTACGTCGCGCATCAGCGAAGCGCCGACCTGAAATCTTGGTACGTTCTCCAGAGCATCGTGAATGGGGATTTCGTGGAGCAAAGAATAAAACTTTGTCACCCGTCTCAGATGGTGTCTTTCTATCTTGTCGGCCGCTTTCCTCAGTCGGAACGCCGGTGAAATTGTAGAGAGTCCTGCAATCAAGGCTCCGGTGATGCGCCGTCTAAACCTGGTGCCTGGCGGCCATGACATGGTTGAAATTTCGAATGGAAGGTATGACGTCAAGCCATCCTCATACAAAACGATCTTGGCTTCTGGGTATGAGTCCAGCAGTATTTTTTCCGATGGCCGGTTAACGAAGCAGGCCCAGATTTCAACCGCGGAACTCGCGTCGATGCCAATTGTGTCTCGGATCAGACGATGGATCCGGAAAATTTGCAGTTGCCCATATTTACGCTCGGACGTCAGAAGGTCGTATGCCCATATGATCCGTTTCCAGGTCCATACTGTAGACGCAAGTTCAGCAAGACCGGTCTTGAAATGCTCGGAAACGCCGGCCGTTTCATAGAGCAGAAGGTAATCCTCATGCTCCTCATCCGCCGGGGAGCTTCCATCCATTGTTGACTGGCGAAGAGAGGCAACCAGGCTGAGCAATTGCCAGCTGCCAAAGACGCAGCATATTCGAACTGGCAATTTAAGGTCTCCAGGTAGGATGGAAATAACGCCGCATGTTCCGCGATCTCAACCGCAAAATTGCTTCATGTCCGAAGACCGTGTGTGGCTCGGGGCGTTTCGCCAGCTTCATAATACTGCCTGTCGTCGACCGGAAAATATCTTGCAGATATTGGCGTCCAACGCCCGAGACAGGCTGGAGTTCCGCGCAATAAGCAGGCGAATTCAGTTCAATTGAGCGGCAGAGACCTGTTGAGATCCGGCATAAACATCAGGCGGCGGCAGACCGCTCATGCGGCTCGATCTTGCCGCTTCGGTTCCTGTCGGTACCAAGAGCGCGAATTCTCCCGGTTTTCGGGAAGGTCGTTGCCCGGGAAAGCGGGTTTCACTTCCATCAGTCAAAAGTAAGCTCCAGCCATGAACCGGAGCTTGATGATGACAGAGGCGGAAACCAGAATGTTTAACACGCTTGATGTGCCAGCCGGTCCGGTGCAGCGGCCCGGGATTCCGGCCGACCTGCCAAGGCATGGCGCGTGTGGCCGCACCTGTGCATCATGCCCGATGCGAAGCCTGCACTGCTCCTCGAGCGCCCTTGATGCCGACGCTTCGGCGCAATTTTCCCGGTGAGCAGGCGAAGGGCGGCGCCGGAAAATGCGCCGCCTGTCGGAAGGGTTGCCCGCGATCAGGCCGCGAGCCAGGCCCGGGTGAAGTCCTGCTCATAGGCCTGATGCATCTGGTAGCCCATCAAGGCAGGTTTCATATGGCAGAACAGCTTTCGCCAGTAGGGCTGAACGATGATGCCGGAATCCTGCAGCATGACCTGCAGTTCCTTCATCACCGCACGGCGCTGCTCCGGATCGGCGATGGCGTTGGCCTTGTGGACCTTGGCATCGAAGTCGGGATCGGCGAACCCTGTCTCGTTCCATGCCGAACCGGTCTGGTAGGCAAGCGCATAGGTCTGGATGCCGAGCGGTCGGGCGTTCCAATTGGTGGTCGCGAAGGGATACTTCGTCCAGTCGTTCCAGAATGCCGATTCCGGGATGACAGTGCGTTTCACCTTGAAGCCCGCGTCGCGCATCTGCTGGGCGACGGCATCGGAGCTTTCCTTGCGGTAATCGGCTTCGACCGAGATCAGATCAAATTCGAAATCGAGCTGGCCGGCTTCCTCGAGCAATGCCCTGGCCCGGACCGGATCACGTTTGATCGGCGGCAAGTCGGCGTGTTCGGGATGCATCGGTCCGACATGATCGTTCTGCGCGACGATACCCATGCCGTCGGCGCCCAGTTGCAGCACCGCTTCGTTGTCGACCGCAAGCTGTATGGCGTTGCGCACGCGCTTGTCGTCATAGGGTTTGGCGTTGACGTTGCAGCGCGAGACCAGGGTGGCGGCAGTGACGATCTCGCTTTTCTTCAGGCCCAGCCTGTCGAGCATGGCGACGTCATAGGACTGCGTCTGCCCATTCAGGTCGATCTCACCGGATTCGAATGCGGAGACGGTGGCGGCCGAGTCGGTGCCGTAGTCGGTCCAGTCGATGCCGTCGAGGAACACCTCGCCGCCCCACCACGACCCGTCCGGCCGCTTGCGCACCGAGGCAGCAACGCCGACATCGAGTCTTTTAAGTTCGAACGGGCCCGTGCAAACGGGGTTGGCCGACAGTGGCGCCGCCTTCGGATTGAATGTGTGGTGGACGATCAATGCCGGATAGTCGGTCATCGCTGGGATGATGGTGATGTCGGGCTGAGACAGTTTCAGGACCACGGTGTGGCCGTCGCGAACCTCGATGGCACCAGTGCGCGCCACCTTGGTGTCGGGATCGATCAGCGCGGTCATGCGCCCGGCCATCGAGTTGCCGGCGGCATCCTTCTCGCACCAGCGCGTGATGTTGAAGGCAACATCCGTGGCGGTGAAATCGTCGCCGTTCGACCATTTCACCCCCGGGCGCACCTTGAGCACATATTCCGTCGCGTCCGCATTGATCTCCCAGCTCTGCAGCAGCACCGGCTCGAAGGTGAAATCCGGCTTCCAGCGCACCAGCGGTTCGAGAAACTGCATGGCGATGTTGCCCATCTGCGAAACCTTGAACTTGCGCGGGTCTTCCAGCTCCATCACCTGCATGGCAACACGCACCACGCCGCCCTTCCTGGGTTGGACGGCTTCCTCGGCTCGCGCCGGGACCGGCTGACCGATGAGCCCGTAGGCAATCGCCGTGCTGGCGCCGAAGGCGCTGGCCAGCGCCAGGAACTCGCGGCGGCCAAGCGCGCCGCTCTTTGCGCCTTTCGCAAATGTGCCGATCGCGGGATGAAGAGGTCTGGATGTCATATCGGTTCTCCCATTGTTGATTTTACGCCCAAATTCGGTGGAATGCCCTTGCCGCGTCGTTGCTGGGCGCTGTTTTCTACAGGACGCAGCCGATGGCGGCGGGGCCGCGACGGCGAGGGGAAGGCAAGATGAATCTTCTGACGGCGATGCGGGTGTTCGATCGGGTTTGCCTGCTGGGCAGCCTGTCGGCGGCGGCGCGCGATCTCAACATGTCGACGACGGCCGTCAGCCGCACCATCAAGGAACTGGAAGACGACCTTGGCGTCCGGCTCATCAATCGCACCACAAGGCGTCTCAGCCTCACCGAGGCGGGCCGCGACTATGCTCCGCGTGCGCGCAGCCTGCTCGACGACATATCCGAACTGCAGGATTCGACGCGCGGCCTGCACAAGGAGACGCGCGGCCTGATCCGGGTTTCCTGCTCCAATGTTCTGGGCCACACGCGCATAACCAAGTTGGTGCCGAAATTCCTCGAAGAAAACCCGCTCACCACGATCGAGTTCGACCTCACCGCGCGTTATGTCGTCGGCATTGTCGAGGAAGGCTACGATGTGGCCATCCGCTTCGGCGGTCAGGCGGATTCCGCCCTGATTGCCCGCCGGCTTGGTGACGTCCGCAATTATGTCTGCGCTACGCCCGATTATTGGGATGCAAACGGCCGTCCGGTCCACCCGGATGAGCTGGCAAGCCATTCCTGCGTGCTGAGCAATTTCGCCAAGCGCCTTGGCACGTGGCCATTCATCGGACCCGACGGCCCTTTCGATGCGGCTATCGGGGGGCGGATCTCGACCAACAGCGTCGAGGCCGCCTACCAGATGACCACCGCCGGTTTCGGCATCGGCAACCTGCCCAGCCTGCTGGTCGACGCTGCGATCAGGGACGGCCGGCTGGAAGTGCAGCTGGATGAGTTTCGCCCCGGCTCCAGCCCGATCTACGCGCTCTATCCGCACCGCACCTATATTGCGGCCAAGGTGCGCGCGTTCGTCGATTTCCTGATCCGCGAACTGTCGGCCGACTTCACCGCCTGAAATGCTGCCCGATTGTCCATGGCCAACGCCGTCAGGGGCCTGGCGCGAACGCCAGGCCCCCTCTGCCCCCGTCGCCCGACGCGGCAGCGTCATTTCCACCAGGCGGTGGTGTCGTACATCGGTCCCGGCTCCTCGAAGAGCTTTTCGTATTTGCACAGTGCCGGCGTCTTGCCGAGCGGCACCGAAACGCCGTCCCTGAACGCCCATTCGCCACGTTGCGTCGTATCGGCCCGCACATAGCTGGACAGCGCAAAGGCCCGGTCGTGCTGCGATTTGTTGGGCGAGGAGCCGTGCACGGTAAGCAGCCCCCATAAAGCAAGGTCGCCCGGCTCTAGCACCAGCGGAACGATGGTCGCCGGGTCGATGCCGACTTTGCGCAACTCTTCTTCGGCGGTCAGGCCCTTCATCAGCTCGCCGGTTCCCTCGTCCGACAGGCCGAGATAGCCGAGCTTGTGGCTGCCGGGCACGACCTGAAGGCAGCCATTGTCCAGCGTCGCCCGATCGACCGCGAGGCCTGTTGTCACGGTGGCGTCGGCGACATTGTCGAAGGCCGCCTGGTTACGGAAGCGCAAATCCTGGTGGAAGCGATAACCCGTGACATTGGCGCCGGGCGGCTTCCAGTGCAGCTGTTGGGCGATCTGCCTTATGTCACGGCCGATCAGGCTCTCGAGCAGCTTCAGATAGTCGGGATTGCGGCGGAATTCTTCGAAATAGGAATTGATCCAGGAAAACCAGTAAGCCTGCAGCACATAGCGTTGGCCAAAGTCCGATTCAGGCAGGATCTGGAAATTCAGGTTGCCGTGCCGGAAGGTGGCGTGATGCTTGAGGCCTTCGGCATAGACCGCATCGGTTTCCTTCTTCAGCCGGATCATCTCGTCGCCGTCGACGAATTGTCGAACGACCGCGTATCCTTCCTCGCGGTACTGCTCCACCGCCTCGCGTGCCTGCCTGTCCGTCAGCATGTCCGTGACAACCCCTGTCTGTGATCCGTGTCGATCGTAACGAAGGGGTTGCCGGCGATAAGCCATCGATTTTGGCATCGACTTTCCCGATTATCGGGAAATTGAGCGGGGCGTCAAAGGTGGATTGGTCGCAATCGGCTGGTCAGATACGTGCTGCGCCGGCAGGCCCTAAAAATAGGTCCGCGGCGCGACAAGGTTCTTCTGCTGGCGAACATAAAAACAATAGAAGCCGAACGCTGCGGCAAACCACATGAAGGCCTCGCCCATGGCCAGCCGGTTGTTGGAATTGGTGAGGATGGTTAGGGCGAAGAAGACCAGTGTGGAGATGTAGCAGGACCATGCGGCCGGAGCGACGAGCTTGGCTCGCATGGCCAGCAGAACCTGCCTGGCCGACCAGGTGTAGAGAAAGGCAAAGAACGCCAGTCCGACCACCCCATAACGCACGGCAATCTCCAGATAACCATTGTGGAAGACATTGAAGATCATGGGATGATAGGTTCTGCTCTGCCATTCGGTCAGCCAGCTGGAACTGGCTCCGAAGATCGGGTGGCGCTTCCAGATATTGATCGCATCCGCCCACAGCATCAGCCTTTCCTTGGCTGCAAGCGGAACCGCGTCGCTCGCGATGGCGCGGTCGAAGGCGGGGAGGACCCCATGCCTGAACACATCCGGAACCAAGGTTTTGACGAATGCCATGGTATCGTCGGCGGTGGACGAGAAGATGTTGTGTGCCGCGACAATGCCGGCCGCCACGATCACCAGCACGCCACCCGAAACCAACAGTTCGCGGCGATGGCCTCTCGCCAGGGTCATGACCGCCAACAAGAGCAGAGCGAGCGCAAGCGCAAGCCACACTCCCTTTGAGCGCATCTCGATGATATTGACGAGGGCAAGCAGCAGGACGGCTGTCGACAGGGCCCAATGCAGGTTCTTGGTTGCTTTTCCGAGGTCCGTTCTCTGCGCCGAGTAGGCCATGAATTGCAGCGTGCAGAGGAAGATGAAACCGGCCGCCACCGACGCGTGGATGGGATTGTTGAAAAGCCACGGGGCAGGTTGGACGCCTTGAAACATGTCCGAATAGAAGGTGTCCGCCGCTAGGAAGACGAGACTGAGGATCATGAACCAGAGCACGAGCCGTGCGGGTTGCCTGACAAACAGCAGAAACGCGAAGCCGGTCGTCGCGTAGAACAGCGGAAACATGTAAATGCCTTCGGCGCCACCCAACTGGTGGGTGCCGAAATAGACGATCGCCAGTCGGATGAAGACGTAGAGCGACCAGCCCAGACACAGGAAGCCGACCCAACCGATCAGCGGTTTGCTGTAGGTCCACAAGTCCACTCTGAACCAGCGGATGACCGCGACCAGGGCCAGCGCCAGGCCCGCATAGCGGTAGGTGTCGGCCTCGCGCCACACCGCGGAGACCAAAGCGAGAATGGCGAGTGCCGCAAGCAACAGAAGCAAGGTGTGGCGCGGCGCGTTGTCCTTGGCATCATCCAGGGCATCTCGCGGCAGAGGGGGCGGCAGCAGGACGTGATGCAGGCGGCGCAGTTCGTCGCTGGCCCGTAACACCCCGGCACGTAGCCGGCTCGGCCCGCCCAGCCTTGCGGATTTGTAGCTTCCCGAGGGACCGGCTATGCCCGAGATCCCACTGCTGGCGGCGAAGCCAAGCACGTTTTGGCGGACCGAATAGACTTTCAGGCCAGTATCCCAAAAGCGCTCGAGCGCGACGTCCCATGGCATTTTCATTACGGCGAGCGCCGACAACAGACCCTGCGCGCCCTCTCGCGTCACCAGATAGGCGGCGGCCGAGCCTTGCGGGCCATGCAGCGCACGACCGATCTCATCGCCTTCCGCCGTCTCGACCGCGCGCATGAAGAAGCTCATGCGATGGTTGGTCAGCTTGATGACATCGAAATCCGGCACCGCCGCGATGATGGCCTCGATGCGCCGCATGGTGCTTTCGCTGAAGAGGACGTCGTCCTCGACAATCAGGCCATGGGCGCTGCCACCGGCCAGGAACGTTTCCAGCGCCCGGATATGGCTGCGGTAACAGGCATATTCGCCCGAAAGGATGTCGCGCCCGCTCAGCTTGCGCGCGGCTGGAAGATCGATCTCCGTCCAGTCTTTTTCAGCAAGCGCCCGACCGTCGACGGCGGCAATGCGCTGCAAGGTCAGTCCCGCCGCTTCGGCGCTGGCGAGCAATTCGCTCCAGCGCTGGGTCTCGCGATCGAGGTTGATGGCGAAGATAGGGAGGTTCATTGAAGTTCCATGTTGAGCCGCCACCCACCTGGTCGACCTATGTATGGAAAGAAGGAGATGTTCAAGGCGACACTTTACAGATCATGTGCAAGACCCGAATTTGCCGCGATGCCTCTTGCTCATCTGCGCTTACGACACCGTCGAATCATGAGCTGATCGGCTTCATGGAAGATCGCAAAGGTACTCTCGGGTCCCATGTGCCCAAAAGGGAATAGAACGGCATGGCCGGGCAGCTTCTTTAGACCTCGGATAGGTTTTGTCGGTATTTATCGGAAAAAAGGAGCCGAAGTCATGACTGACATCTGGCACTCACTCCTCGCCAACCTTGCCCTGGTCTCCATCCTCGTGGTCGCCTGGGACCTTGTGGCGGATTTCACCGGGCGTCTCTCGCGGCGGATGCAGTCGCTGCTTCTCGGCGTGGTCATGTGCGTGGGCGCGATCATTTCCATGGCGACGGCCCTGTCCGTCTCCGGCTTCGTCGTCGATCTGCGCGCCGCCTTCATTGCTGCTGCCGCGTTCTTTGGCGGATGGCCGGCAATGCTCATCGCCACGTTCGGCTCCATTGTTTATCGCATCCATCTCGGCGGACAGGGTGCGGGTGCTGGTGTCATGGGTATCCTCATCACCGCAATCGTCGGCATTGCGTGGCACCACATCGTCGCGGCCCGATCGCGCACCATGTACGACATATTCGGTCTGGGCGTAACGGTCGCTCTCGCCGGGCTGATCACGCTCCTGGTCATCCCGGCGCAAGCCGTCACGGGCCTTGTGCAGCAGAGCACGTTCCCGTCCCTCGTGTTCCGCTTTCTCAGCACAATCATCATCGGCGTCCTGCTCGACCGGCAGCAGCGCAGGCGGGAGCTCTTGATGTCCAACATGACCTACCGGGCCATGGTTCGCGAACTGCCGGATTGCCTGAACATAAAAGATGTCGACGGCCGCTTCATCGCCGCCAACCCCGCCACCGCCGAAATGGTTCGCGCCGCTTCGGTCGACGATCTGATCGGCAAGACGGATTTCGATTTCTACCCCAGGGAGGTGGCCGAGCGCTTCCGGCAGGATGAGATGGGCGCGCTGGAGGCCGGGCAGACGTTGCGGATCGACCAGCCCGCGCTTTTCCCGGATGGCCGGCAAGGTTGGCTCTACACGCTCAAGGCCCCTTTCCGCGACGAGGCCGGCAAGATCGTCGGCGTCATCACCTACAATCGCGACATCACCGAGCAGAAGCGCACCGCGCAGCTCAAGAATGATTTCATTTCCACGGTCAGCCACGAATTGCGGACCCCGCTGACCTCCATCCGCGGCTCGCTTGGCCTGATTGCGGCCGGTGTGGCCGGCGAACTGCCGCCCAAGGCCGCCAATCTCGTCAACATCGCGCACACCAATAGCGAAAGGCTGGTTCTTCTCATCAACGACATTCTGGATATGGAGAAGATCGAATCGGGCGTGATCACCTTCAAGATCAAGCAGATGCCTGTCCGTCAGGTCCTGGAGCAGGCCATTGCCGCCAGCTCCAACTACATGGCTGACAGCCGGATCAGGATCGTTCTGATCGACGATGCGCCGCGCGCCGAGGCCAACATCGATCCGGATCGCCTGCATCAGGTGATGGCGAACCTCCTGTCGAATGCGATCAAGTTCTCGCATGCCGACGGTACTGTCACAGTGAAATTCCAGCGTCATGACCACGACATGCTGCGGATTTCCGTGATGGACCAGGGCGCTGGCATCCCGGAGGCTTTCCGCAGCCGTATATTCGGAAAGTTCGAGCAGGCCGACGCCTCCAGCACCCGTAAGATAGGCGGCACCGGCCTAGGCTTGAGCATCGTCAAGGCCATTACCGAAAAACTGGGCGGAGCCGTTTCCTTCGAAACCGAGGAAGGCAAGGGAACCTCGTTCCACGTGGACCTTGCAGAAGTACGCAGGCACCAACCAAGGCCGTATCCGCCACCGCACCTGAAACGAAAGCCCGATGGCCGCCTACGGGTTCTGATCTGTGAAGACGAGACCGACGTCGCCGCAGTAATTGCGGCACTCTTGGATGCGGAAGGCTTTTCCAGCGACGTCGCACCCGATATCGCCACCGCAAAGGCGCTTCTGCGGTCCCGCGAATACGTGGCCTTGACCCTCGACATCAAGCTCGCGGGGGAATCCGGCATCAAGCTCTTCCACGACATTAGGGCATCGCCGGTGAATTCCGACATTTCGGTCATCGTCATCTCCGCCGTTGCCGATGAGGCCAGGCGCTCGCTCAACGGCAGCGCCGTCGGTATCGTCGACTGGCTGGAGAAGCCGGTGGATTCAAAGCGGCTTCACGCCGCCCTTGCCAAGATCCTTGCTGGCAGGACCGAGCAGAGGCCGAAGATTCTCCATGTCGAGGACGATGAGGGCGTGCTTGCGGTGATGTCGGAGGGGTTGGGTTCGGGTGTCTCGATTACTTCGGCGAAGACGCTCAAGGACGCCCGGGAGGCGATCGCGCAGCATCTCTTCGACCTGGTTATCCTGGATATTGCACTCCCCGATGGCTCGGGGTTGGACCTGCTGGTCGATCTGCCGCTCGAGACCGGGGTCATCGTGTTTTCGGCGGCGGAGCTCGACCAGAAACTCGGTGATCGGGTTCAGGCCATCATGACCAAGACCAGGGCGTCGGAAATCGATGTGGCAAAGCTGGTCAGGAGCATGTTGGTTTCGCCCCGCACTCAACCTGCCGCGCACGCCGAGGAGTGACGCTCATGCCCGCAAGGATTCTCTATGTGGATGACGAGGACGATATCCGCGAAATCGCCCAGATGTCGCTGGAGCTCGAGCCGGAATTCGAGGTGCGGTCCTGCCCGTCCGGCATGCAGGCGCTGGTCGATGCCGCCGAATGGCGGCCCGATCTCATTCTGCTCGACGTAATGATGCCGGATATGGATGGACCGGAGACGCTGAGGCGCTTGGCCCAGTCTGGGCCGACGGCTTCGATACCCGTGGTGTTCATCACCGCGCGCACCCAGACGCATGAAGTCGAACGCTATCTGGCGATGGGGGCGGTAGGGGTGATCGCCAAACCATTCGACCCGCTTGCGCTTGCCGGTGAAGTCAAAAGATTGCTTCTATCGCGCGCCTGATCCGACGTTTGGCGTGGGCACCGAGCGCAGTCTGGCTGCAGACTGTGCGACGCCGTTCACGGCTCCTATACCATGTCGCCTTATTCATCTACTGATTGTGCCGAGGTGCAGGCGTAGCGAATCAGGTTGTCTATAATCGCGCAGCATCGGCGGAGCTCGGCGAGAGATTGAGAAGAATGTCTCTGTCTGCATGAACCGCGTTGGCGGATGTCGGTTCATGGATCAATCACTCCGGGGGGCAAGCGGCAAAACGAGGCGCGAACCGGAGCAAGGCTGATGAACGGAGCGAAGGCAAGAGTTCTGATTTGCGATGACGATCCCCTCTTGCTCGAACTGATGGAATTCAGGCTCAGGGCAAAGGGATACGAGGTCATCAAGGCCATAGACGGGGCGGAAGCGCTCTTGAAGGCGGAGCATGAGGCGCCGGACATCATCGTGCTCGATGCGATGATGCCCAAGGCCGACGGCCTGGAGGTTCTTGCCCGCATCAAGAGCGACCCGGCTTTGTCGGAAATCCCGGTTGTCATGCTGACCGCCCGCAAGGGCGAAAGGGACATCGTCTCGGCCCTTGAGAAGGGGGCCGACGACTACCTTGTGAAACCCTTCATTCCCGAGGAGCTGCTGGCCCGGCTTGCGCGCCTGCTGGCGCGCAAGAGCGGGAAACGCTGATGTGGCGCGGCCGGCGCGCCGTCATTGCGGCATGCGTTTTCCTGGCGGTTGAAACGGCGCCTGCCGCCGCGCTGGCCCAGGCGGTCGACGAACTGTACGCCTCCGGCGTCAAGGCCAGGCAAGCCCAGCATTTCGACGAATCGGCGAAGCTGCTGCGGCGTGCGCTGGCGCTCAAGCCCGACAATGCCGATGCCCTGGTGCAACTTGGCTTCGCCGAGCTTGGCCGCAACAATCTGCCGGCCGCGCGTGAAGCCTTTTCCAGGGCGCTTGCGCTTGCGCCGACCTATCTGGATGCCAGCTTCGGCATCGCTCAGGTCGAGTTCCGCTCCGGCAATCTGGACGCCGCGCTGCAACTGGCAGAAGAGGTGTCGCGTGCCGAGC
>NZ_RZRK01000429.1:0-5384 GCF_003997835.1 Mesorhizobium sp. M7A.F.Ca.CA.004.12.1.1 | reverse complement strand
CGCCTTGGTCGCATGGCCTTCGACCCGGACCACGCCGGCATCGCCGCCTGGAAGCTGCAGCGAATTGCCCTGGATCAACGTGTCATACTGCTCCCAGACCCAGCGGCGCGAAGACAGGTCGGGCCCGCCGAGCAGCTTCAGCAGCGCGTCGGCAACGTCGGCTTGCGGAATGTCATTGGCGGCCAGCGGCGCCGGCTTTTTCGGCTCGACCCACGGCCGGTCATATTCCGGAGCCTTGTCGCCGAGATCCTTGATCGGCAGATCGGCGACCTGATCCCCCTGGTGCAGCACGCGGAAGCGCAGATCGTCGGTGGTCTTGCCGACGATGGCGAAGTCGAGCCCCCATTTGTGGAAGATCGCCTCGGCTTCCTTTTCCTTTTCCGGGCGCAGCACCATCAGCATGCGCTCCTGGCTTTCCGACAGCATCATCTCGTAGGCGCTCATGCGCTCTTCGCGCACCGGCACCTTGTCGAGATAGAGCTCGATGCCGAGGTCGCCCTTGGCGCCCATTTCGACCGCCGAGCAGGTGAGGCCGGCGGCACCCATGTCCTGGATGGCGATGACGGCGCCCGAGGCCATCAGTTCGAGGCTGGCTTCCAGCAGGCACTTTTCGGTGAAGGGATCGCCGACCTGCACTGTCGGGCGCTTCTCATCGATCTTGTCGTCGAATTCGGCCGAGGCCATGGTGGCGCCGCCGACACCGTCGCGGCCGGTCTTGGCGCCGAGATAGACGACCGGCAGGCCGACACCCTTGGCTTCCGACAGGAAGATCGCATCGGTCTTGGCAAGGCCCGCCGCGAAGGCGTTGACCAGGATGTTGCCATTGTAGCGGGCGTCGAAATTGACCTCGCCGCCGACTGTCGGCACGCCGAAGGCGTTGCCATAGCCGCCGACGCCGGAAACCACGCCTGAAACGAGGTGCCGGGTCTTGGGATGGTCAGGCGAGCCGAAGCGCAGCGCATTCATCGCCGCGATCGGCCGGGCGCCCATGGTGAAGACGTCGCGCAATATGCCGCCGACGCCGGTCGCCGCGCCCTGGTAGGGCTCGATATAGGACGGGTGGTTGTGGCTCTCCATCTTGAAGACGACGCAGTCGCCGTCGCCGATGTCGACCACGCCGGCATTCTCGCCCGGCCCCTGGATGACCTGAGGTCCGGTGGTCGGCAGCGTGCGCAACCATTTCTTCGAGGATTTGTAGGAGCAGTGCTCATTCCACATCGCCGAGAAGATGCCGAGTTCGGTGAAGCTCGGCTCGCGCCCGACAAGATCGAGGATGCGCTGATACTCGTCGGGCTTGAGCCCGTGTGAGGCAATGAGCTCGGGGGTGATCGGCACGGAATTGGAAATGGTCATGGGCGGCGATTTATATCCGGGACGTTGGGATTTTGAGTCCCGTCTTATCGCAAGCCTTGCGACCGATACACCCATGGATTGACGAAAAACGACGGAAAACCGGACAAAGCCACGCAGTGTCAGGAGAAGCTGTCGTAGCCGGCGCGGCCTTCATCGAGAAGTCGCCGGATCGCCGCGACGCCTTCAGCGATATCCCCGCGCTGTCTCGGCTGCGAAACGCCAAAGCGGACACCATGGAAAACCTGCTCGGAACGGCCGGCCTTGAATTCGTCCTCGTCGTCGATCAGCACGCCGTGCTCCAGGCAGGCGTTCTTGAAGGTGCCGGAAAGCCAGGGGTCGGGCAGGGTCAGCCAGACAAAGGGCACCCTGTCATGCGACTTGAACGCGAAGCCGGCCAAAGTCTCGCGCACGATGGCGATGCGGGCGCCGATTTCGGCGATGCTGCGCTTGCGTATCTCATCCGCCTGACCTGACAGCACCAGCCTTGTATTCACCTCCGCCAGCAGGAAGGGCATGCCGCCGGTCATCATCTTGTGGGCGACACGGATGCGGTGGCGGTAGGCGGGCGGGCAGGAAAGCCAGCCGCCGCGCACACCGGCTGCGACCGACTTCGACAGGCCGCCCGCGACGATGGTGCGTTCAGGCGCATACTCGGCCAGCAATGGTGTCGGATCATCGGTCAGATTGCCATAGAGATCGTCCTCGATGAGGACGACGTTGTATTCGCGTGCGACATGGGCGATCGCCTCGCGGCGCGCCGCCGACAAGGTGGCCAGCGTCGGATTCTGCGCCGTCGGCATCAGGAAGATCATCTTGGGATGCTTTTGCGCGCAGACGCGCTCGAAATCCTGCGGATCGATGCCTTCCTCGTCCGATGCCACCAGCGCGGTGCGCCTGCCGATCAGGCCGGCGCTGCGGGAAATCTGCGAGTAGGTGAGGTGCTCGAAGGCAATATAGTCGCCAGGCATGGTGAGCGCCGCGATCGCCGCCATCACCGCCGCATGGGTGCCGAGCGTGGGAACGATGGTGTCGGCACTCGGACGAAACGAATTGCGCGCCAACCAGCGGGCGCCGGCTTCGTACCATCGGTCGGGGAAGTCCCGCGTGTAGCTCGAAATCTCATGCGGATGGTCCTGCGCCGTGCGCGACAGGACACCGGCGACAATGTCGCCCTGGCCGATATCAGGTGCTGCGGTGCTGTCGAAACGCAGCTTGCCCTTAGGCGCATCGATATAGCGCGTGCCTTCGCCGCCGACGTCCGGAGCCGGAAAATCCGGCTTCGCGCGCTGGCCGAGCACATAGGTTCCACGCCCGACTTCGCCGCTCACCAGCCCACGCTCGCGCAGCAATTGATAGGCCCGGCCGACCGTGCCGACGGTGGTGCCGATGTCGTAGGCGAGGTCGCGTTGCGGCGGCAGCTTTGCGCCGGCATCGATCACCCCCCGATCGATGTCCGTCTCGATGGAATCCGCCAGCCGCTGATACAGCGGGCCGGAGCCGGCAGTGAAATCGGGGAGCCAATTTGTCATGGTGACAAGTTTCTATATTGCACCTACACATGAGTCAATCCATATCGATTGCGTGCCAAAAAGGGTACAATTTGGAATTCTGGTAGAAAGATAATGGATACAATCGCTACAATCCGTCACTCGAGAGCCGGTTTATCTGGCCAATCGACACGTCCATCAGACCGGAGCGGCTTTGTCAGCCGTCTGGTGCGT
The DNA here is from genome assembly GCF_003997835.1 of Mesorhizobium sp. M7A.F.Ca.CA.004.12.1.1. Classification (NCBI taxonomy): domain Bacteria; kingdom Pseudomonadati; phylum Pseudomonadota; class Alphaproteobacteria; order Hyphomicrobiales; family Phyllobacteriaceae; genus Mesorhizobium; species Mesorhizobium sp. M7A.F.Ca.CA.004.12.1.1. Next base: position 2,310 of record NZ_RZRK01000429.1, on the reverse strand, counting down.
CTGGTCAGATCGCTGGCGAGATGGATCGACCATCTGTTGGAGCGCCGCCGCAGCCGGCTGGCGCTGCTGGAAATGACCGATGATCAGCTCAAGGATATCGGCGTCACACGCTGCGATGCTCACCGCGAGGGCATCAGGCCGTTCTGGGACTGATAGCTAACCGAGTTTTGATGCCCTGGTGCGTGCGCCGGCATGGTCCGCAAGGACGGCGACCACGCACAGCACGAGGAAAAGTCCGGTGATGGCTGCGGCTGAGATGACGACGCTGGTCGCGCCGTTCCTGGCGATGTCCAGGAAAGGGTAGGGCACCTCGCCGGCAAACGGCGCCCGCACCAGCGCATAGACCAGATAAGCGATGGGATAGATCACCCACCAGGAAATGTCGCTCCAGCGCGTCCTGCCGTCAGCGCCTGCGATCAGCCACCACAGCACGAACAGCACCGGCGTCACATAATGCAGCAGGACGTCGCAGAGCAGGAACAGGCCCTGCGGCTGCCAGAGCCGTGCCAGAACCGTGGCATAGACGATGAACACCAGCGCGATCGAAACCGCAACGCCGGCCCGCATCCGCGCGCCTGCAAAGGCCGGCAGCCAGGCATAGAAGGTGGGTGACAGCAGCGACGTGTACACCAGCACCGCGCCGATGTTGGTCAGGATGGTGAAGAAGCTGGAGACGAAAATGATGGAGCCGAGCAGGCTGCGGCCGGCTTCCATCGACGCCGGAATGCTGATGCAGAACTGCAGGATGAGCCCGGCGAGACCGACGACCAGTCCCACAATCTGCAGGAACCGGCCCATGGGCTAGGCCGTCGCGGCGCAGGCCGGATTGCCGGCCTGCCAGCGCGCAATGTCGGAGCCGATGCGGGCGCCGAGCGGATCGTTCATCAGCGGTCCGAAGACGTCGACGCGGCTAGAATTGCCTTGCGCCTGCACGACCAGCAAAGGTTTGCCGCCATAGTGCTTGGCCGGCACCAGCAGGAAACGCGGCGTGCCGCTGAACGAATTCAGCTCATTGGCCATCTGGTACGGTTTGAAGGCCGGGTCCTTGCTGGCGATCCAGCATTTGTGGGCAGCGATCGCCACTTGCTCCATGACCAGCAGCGCAGCACTTTTGCCTGAGGGAACAGGCGTGCTCTTTGGCGTCGACTGGCAGGACGCCAGCACAAAGCCCGCCGCGGCGACCAGCGCGATCGTCTTGCGTCTGATCAAGCGGCACCCATCTCAAGCTCGGACAGAAAAATCTTCAAACCATCGGTCATCTCGCCCCACACCCGCGACAATGCCGGGTGTTGCGAGGCGATCTGCTGGTAGGCGTCGAATTTGGGATAGGCGTCGAGCAGGTCGTGGCGTCCCGTCATGGCGCGGAAATTGTTGAAGATGAACCGTGTCGGCGTCAGCCAGGCATCGGCGAAGCTGATGTCGTCGCCGAGCGCGAATGGGCCCTGCGCCATGCGCGCCTCGATTGCCGCCAGCCCGTGATGCAGGCGGGCAAACTGGGCGTCGATCTCGGCATTGTTGCGCTTCGGCACGAAATGGAGCTCGAAAAGCTTCATCGTCGGGGTCAGCACATCGAGATCGGTGATGCGGGCGAACATGCGCACCAGTGCCCGGTCCTTGGAATCGGGCGGCAGCAGCGCCGGCTCCGGAAACCGTTCCTCGAGATATTCGGCGATGACCACCGATTCGACGATCGTCTCGCCCGAGCCGGTGATCAGCACCGGAATCCGGTTCATCGGTGAGATGGCGCGAAACTCTTCCGGGATGGGAAAACCGGGCGGCGGCGCGATGATCTTGAGTGGTACGTCCTTGATGTAGGCCAGTGCCCGCACGATCGACGAGTAGGGCGACAACGGCCGCGAATAGAGTTTCATGACCGTCTCTCTCCCCAATGAACCAGACTTGCTCCAAAGAGACAGGAATGTCCGGCTGTTTTCAAGCTGTTCGCTTCGATATCGTCAGGCTGCGATGCCGAGGGCGCTCTCGAACAGTCCGCGGCCATCGGTGCCGCCATGGGCTGCTTCGATCAGGTTTTCCGGATGCGGCATCAGCCCGAGCACATTGCCTTGGCTGTTGACGATGCCGGCAATGTCGTTGATCGAGCCGTTGGGGTTGGTGCCCTCGGCATAGCGGAACACCACCTGGCCTTCGCCTTCGATACGGGCAAGCGTGTCGGCGTCGGCGAAATAATTGCCGTCATGATGCGCGACCGGCGAGCGGATGATCTGGCCCGGCTGATAGCGGCGCGTGAACATGGTGTTGGCATTGGTGATCTCGAGCTTCACCTGCCGGCAGACGAATTTCAGCGAGGTG
>NZ_RZRK01000428.1:0-5392 GCF_003997835.1 Mesorhizobium sp. M7A.F.Ca.CA.004.12.1.1 | reverse complement strand
ATTTCGGCTACGCCAGGCAGGACCGCCGCGCCTCCGGCCGCACGCCGATCTCGGCCAAGCTGGTCGCCAACATGATCACCCGCGCCGGTGTCGACCGCGTTCTGACGCTTGACCTGCATGCCGGCCAGATCCAAGGCTTCTTCGATATTCCGACCGACAATCTGTTTTCCGTGCCGGTGATGGCCCGCGACGTGAAGGCCAAATACAAGCAACTCGGCAACGTCGTGGTGGTCTCGCCCGACATTGGCGGCGTGGTCCGCGCCCGTGCGCTGGCCAAGCGCTTCGATGCGCAACTGGCCATCGTCGACAAGCGCCGCGAACGGCCCGGTGAATCGGAAGTCATGAACATCATCGGCGCGGTCGCCGGCAAGGATTGCCTGCTGATCGACGACATCGTCGATTCCGGCGGCACGCTGTGCAACGCCGCCGATGCACTGCTGGCCAACGGCGCCACCAGTGTCACCGCCTATATCACCCACGGTGTGCTGTCGGGCGGTGCGGTTGCCCGCATCAGCGGCTCGAAGCTGCAGGAACTGGTGATCACCGATTCCATCCAGCCCACCCAGGGCGTGCTCGACGCGCCCAACATCCGCGTCATCTCGATCGCCGACCTCATGGGCGAAGCCATTTCGCGCACCGCGACCGAGGAATCGGTGTCGAGCCTGTTCGACTAGAGCAATTCCAGGAAAAGTGTGAAGCGGTTTTCCCGGGAAAAGCGCGTAGCGCTTTCCCTAGAGAATTACGTCAAAACAAAGAGTTAGAGCAGCTCGCCGTTTCCGTAAAACGGTAAAATGCTCTAGAACAGCCCCTGCCGTTACGGCGCAGGGCTTTCCAACCGAACCGGGCCGACCAGGCGACGAGCGACCTCGACGCTTTCTCGTGCGCCGCGCATATAGCCGCGCGGCGAGGTCCCCAGCATGCGCTTGAACATGGTGATGAAGGCCGGCACGCTGTCATAGCCGAGATCGAGCGCCACCCTGGTGATCGGCTCGCCGTCCGCCAGCCTGGGCAGCGCCGCGAACAGGCAGGCCTGCTGGCGCCATGTCGACAGCGACAAGCCAGTCTGGCGCTGGAAGGCGCGGGTGAAGGAGCGGCGGCTCATGCCGGCGGCATCCGCCCATTCATCGATCGTCGCATGCGGCGACGGTGCCGCGACGAAGCGCCGGCAGAGCGCCGACAGCCTTGGATCGGACGGGAATGGCAGGCCGAGCGGCCGTTCCGGCAAGGTCGGGATTTCGTGCAGCAAAAGGTTCATGATCAGCCCACCACGTCCTTCCAGAACGCCGCCTTGCGGCAGCTTTTCCGATTCCACGATCAGGCTGTGCATCAGGTCGGTGACGCCGACGACGCGCAAGCCTTCGGGCAGCCCGGGGATCGCCTGTGGCATGACATAGACCGAACGCATCGAGACATCGCCCAGCATCTCGACGGAATGCTCGGTGCCGGCTGGAATCCACATCGCGTGGTCGGGCGGCACCATCCAGCGTCCGTAGCGCGTCGTCACCAGCACCACGCCGACAAGCGCATGCAAGAGCTGGCTGCGGCTGTGGCGGTGCTGCGGCACACGGTAGCCATCGGGATATTCGGTCGGCAATGCCACCGCCGGCCCGGCCACTTGTTCAAGCCACTCCCAGCGGCTCTCGTGCAACTGGCCGAGATTGGCGTTGCCAGCGTGAAAGACTTCTTTGCCGTGCGGCATCCGATATGGCCCACTTGCGAAACTATTGGACCAAACCACGAAAGAAGTCATCCCGCAAGAAGCTTATAAGGCGCCGGTCCCAAGCGCTCCACAGGAGCGTCCGACAAGGCGGCCGCAGGTGCGTTCGTCAACTGCCTGCGGGCCTGCCCGCCAAAAAGACCACGGAGCCTACCTTGACCGATACGACAGCCGCCAGCGTCGCCCCACCGGCGACCACCAGTCACGCTTCAGCCCAGGCGACGGCCTTCACCGTGATCCTGGCGGTGAGCTTCTGCCACTGCATCAACGACATCATGCAGTCGCTGCTGTCGGCCATTTACCCGCTCCTGAAAGAGAATTATGGCCTCGATTTCTGGCAGATCGGCTTGTTGACCTTCACCTTCCAGGTGACCGCGTCGCTGCTGCAGCCTGTGATCGGCATGATCACCGACAAACGGCCGATGCCCTATTCGCTGCCCTACGGCATGGCGTCATCGCTGATCGGCCTGATTGTGCTCGCCTATGCCGGGCACTATTCGCTGCTCCTGATCGGCGCCTCGCTGATCGGCATCGGCTCGGCGATCTTCCATCCGGAATCCTCGCGCATCGCCCGCTTCGCCTCCGGCGGCCGCTTCGGCCTGGCGCAGTCGCTGTTCCAGGTTGGCGGCAATTTCGGACAGTCCATGGGGCCGCTGCTGGCAGCCTTCATCGTCGTGCCGTTCGGCCAGACCAGCATTTCCTGGTTCGCCGTCGGCTCGCTGATCGGCATCATCGTTTTGTGGCAGGTCGGCGGCTGGTACAGCCGGCTGCGTGCCGCACAGGGCACCCGCAAGGCGGCGAGCTTCGTTTCGCCCTTCCCGCGCCGCAAGGTGATGAACGCATTGATCGTGCTGACCCTGCTGGTGCTGAGCAAGAATGCCTACATCGCCAGCCTCGCCAGCTACTACACCTTCTATTCCATGCATAAGTTCGGCGTTTCGGTGCAGATGAGCCAAGTCATGCTGTTCCTGTTCCTCGGAGCCTCGGCGCTGGGCATCCTGCTCGGCGGCCCGTTCGGCGACCGCTACGGGCAGAAGGCGATGATCTGGTTCTCCATCGTCGGCGTGCTGCCCTTCACGCTCGCCTTGCCCTACGCCAATCTGGAATGGACGATGGTGCTGACGGTGCTGATCGGCCTGATCCTGTCCTCTGCCTTCTCGAACATCGTCGTCTTTGCGCAGGAACTCGTGCCGGGCCGCGTCGGCATGATCGCCGGCATCTTCTTCGGCTTCGCCTTCGGCATGGGCGGCATCGCGGCGGCCGTGCTCGGTATCGTCGCCGATATGAAGGGCATCGATTTCGTCTTCCAGATCTGCTCGTATTTGCCGTTTCTTGGATTGCTCACCGTGTTCCTGCCAAACATGAAGGAAGCGCGCAAAGCGCAGGCGGCCGCCTAGATCAGGCGGGTCTGCCGCTGTCACAAAAATGCACCCGCCTGATGACGGGTGCATTTTTGTGGGCCATGGCCTTAAGCCTTGAAGAAGGCCAGCAGGTCGGCATTGATGATGTCTGCATGGGTCGTGGCCATGCCGTGCGGGAAGCCCTTGTAGACCTTGAGCTCGCCCTTCTTGAGCAGCTTGATCGTCAGCAGCGCCGAATCGGCGATCGGAACGATCTGGTCGTCGTCTCCGTGCATGACCAGGACAGGCACGTCGATTGCCTTCAGATCCTCGGTGAAGTCGGTTTCCGAGAAAGCCTTGATACAATCATAATGCGCCTTGGTGCCGCCCATCATGCCTTGGCGCCACCAATTGTCGATGACGCCCTGCGAGATGTCCGCGCCCGGACGGTTGAACCCGTAGAACGGACCTGATGGAACGTCGCGGAAGAACTGGGCGCGATTGGCTGCCTGGGCGGAGCGGAAGCCGTCGAACACTTCGATCGGCAGGCCGCCGGGATTGGCGGCAGTCTTGAGCATGATTGGCGGCACCGCGCCGATCAGCACCGCCTTGGCGACACGGCCGCCGGCGCCATAGTTGGCAACATAGCGCGCCACTTCGCCGCCGCCGGTCGAATGTCCGACATGAATGGCATTCTTGAGGTCGAGATAAGCGGCGAGTTCCGCGACATCGGCGGCATAGGTGTCCATTTCGTTGCCGATATCCGTCTGGGTCGAGCGCCCATGGCCACGCCGATCATGGGCAATGACACGGTAGCCTTGTGACAGGAAGAACAGCATCTGGGCGTCCCAATCGTCGCTGCTCAACGGCCAGCCATGATGGAAGACGACAGGCTGCCCGGTCCCCCAGTCCTTGTAGTAAATCTGCGTTCCGTCCTTGGTGGTGATCGTACCGCTGCCGGAGCTGGGCTTGGTTTGCGAGGTCATCTCAATCTCCTTGTGGTTATTTCCGCGATAAACAATATCGCGATAACCATATAGCTAACGCGGCACAAAACCCTTGTCCACAAAAATATGTATCGCGATATCATTTTCGTGGTATCGAATTGATGCCCATATTGGCAAAAGGAATGCGCCGTGCCTCTCCCGTTGGACAATCAGCTCTGTTTCACGCTCTATGCCACCAGCATGGCGATAAACCGCACCTACAAGCCGATGCTGGACGAGATGGGCATCACCTATCCGCAGTACCTGGTGCTGAACGCACTTGGAGAGGCCGATGGGATGTCGGTCGGCACCATCGCCAACCGGTTGGCTTTGGAATCGAGCACCGTCACGCCGCTGGTGAAGCGAATGGAGCAAGCCGAGCTGGTGACCCGCCAGCGCAGCCAGACCGACGAACGCCAGGTGCAGGTCGACCTGACATCAGCCGGACGCGCGCTGCTGGTCCAATGCAACTGTCTGAACGAGACCTTGGTCGAACGCTCGGGCATGACGCTTGCCGAGCTCGATGCCTTGAACCGGCAGATCCAGGCGCTACGCAACGCGTTGACCAGCGACCGGTAGCCCCTAGGTAGCCGCTTGGCCCAGTCATGGGTTGATTGCAATCAGTACGGCTTTTGAGGGCGGCTAAGCCAAACGTCGGAAAGAGGCCACCATCATGCGGACTTAAGCACGGCAAATGACCGTTTGCGCATGGCCCGCTTTGCCTGGAAACTGGCGGCGGGAGCGGGGCGGCCGACATGGAAGCCCTGGATCTTGTCTATGCCGAATTCGCGCATCAAAGCCATCTGTTCGTCGGTTTCCACCCCTTCGACCAGGATCTTGTGGCCGCGATTTCGAACCAGGGTGATGATGTCCTGCAGCATCGCCTTGCCGCTCAGGGAGCTGCAGTCGTGCAGAAACGATCGGTCGATCTTCACCGTGTCGAAATCGATCAGGCGAAGCCACGAAAGGCCCGCAAAGCCCGTCCCGAAATCATCAAGCCATATCTTGATCCCGAGCAGCTTCAGGTCGCTGATGCAGCGCAGAATGTCCGAGTGCATCTCCATCTCCAGCCCTTCGGTGATCTCGAAGGCCAGCCTGCTGCCGGCGACGCCGGTTTCGCCCAGAATGGTCGCGACAGACGTTGCGAAGCCAGGTGTCTTAAGCTGGATCGGGGAGACGTTGACGCTGACGACACGGACGTGGTCGTCAGCCAGGAGTTCGGCGCACACCGTCCTTATCGCCCAGCGCCCGAGTTCCAGGATCGCGCCGGTTCGCTCGGCGACGGGAATGAACAGGCTCGGCGGAACCGATGTGCCGTCCAGCATTTTGAGGCGCATCAGAGCCTCCAC
>NZ_RZRK01000427.1:0-5393 GCF_003997835.1 Mesorhizobium sp. M7A.F.Ca.CA.004.12.1.1 | reverse complement strand
TGATATTCCTCCGAAAGCTGGCCTGGCCTGAAAAGGCCATTTGACACGATCATAACGCGGAGGAGGCGCACGGTGCTTGCATTCAAACGCTTGAAATGATGATGTCATGCGTGAAGCGTGCATGATGTGAGGAAAAACCATGGATGAGGCGCGCATTGACCAGTTTGACCGCAAGATAATGGCGCTGTTGCAGGGTGATGCGCGGCTGACCAACAACGATCTTTCGGAGCGGGTGAACCTGTCGGCGTCGCAATGCTCGCGCCGCCGCCAGCGGCTGGAGGAGGACGGCTTTATCAAGGGCTATCGCGCCGTTCTCGACCGCGACAAGCTCGGTTTTTCCCTGGTCAATGTCATTTCGGTGACGCTCGCCACGCACAACCGCGACAATGCAAGGCGCTTCGGCGAGCTGGTGGCGCGGCTGCCCGAAGTGCAGGAAGCGCACGCGCTGACCGGTGAGATGGACTACATTTTGAAAGTGGTGACGCCCGACCTGAAGTCGCTGTCGGAATTCGTCAACGGCGTGCTCCTGCCACACGAATCCGTGCAGCACGTGAAGACGGCGATCGTGCTGGAGACGTTGAAGGAGACCGGCGCGCTGCCGATTTAAGCCCTGGCCGTTCAGCCCTTCGACTGCTGGATCAGCCCATAGAGATTGGTGCAGCGCGCGCCGGAGCGGCAATAGGCGAAGACCGGGCCGTCGAGTTCGTCGAGCGCTTCGGCCTGATCCTCGACATTCTCGGCGGTGATCTGGCCGCTGATCACCGGAATGTAGCGGAAGGCGAGCCCTGCGGCTTCCACCGCCGCCTTGACGGTGTCGGCAGAAGGCTGGCCGGGCTGTTCGTCATCGGGCCGGTTGCAGATGACGCTCTTGAAGCCGGCTTCCTTGATGGCGGCGACGTCCTCAGGCTGGATCTGGCCCGAAACCGAATAGTCCTCGCTGATTTCGCGGTATTCCATGGCAGCATCCTCGCAAACTGGTCAGGCGGCAGTCTTGCCACTCCCCGACATGGGCGGCAATCCGTACCGAAGGAATTCTCTGCCAAATAGACATTGCGTGGCGGAAAATCCAACCGGGCCGATGCGGCCCGGCTGGACGATCCTTCAAACTCAGCTGCCGAGAATGGCGCCTTTGATCTGACGGATGTTGTTGTGCATCATGTCGATGTAGGTCGCGGCCGGGCCGTCGGGCTGCGACAGCGCATCCGAATAGAGCGTGCCGCCGACCTTGATGCCGGTTTCGCTGGCGATCTGTTCGATCAGGCGCGGGTTGGTGATGTTCTCGACGAAGATCGCAGCCGCCTTGTCCTGCTTCACCTGATTGACCAGTTTGGCGACGTCTGCGGCGGATGGCTCGGAGTCGGTCGAGATGCCTTGCGGGGCGAGGAAGGTCAGGCCGTATGCGTGTTCGAAATAGCCGAAGGCGTCATGCGAGGTGATGACGACGCGCTTGCTCTCCGGGATTGAGGCGATCGCCGCTTTCACTTCGCCTTCGACCGCGTCGAGCTTCTTCGTGTAGGCGGCGGCATTGGTCTGGTAGCTGACGCAGCCTTCCGCATCCGCCGCGCAGAAAGCCTCGGCGATGTTCTTCACGTAGATCCTGGCATTGGCGATCGACTGGAAGGCGTGCGGATCGGTGACCGTCTTGCCGCCGTCGGTGCCGGCACCTTCGGCCGCGTCGGCATCGGCGAATTCAGGTTTGAAATCGATCGGCGTCACGCCCTTGGTCAAGGTGATGATAGACGCCTTGGTGGCGCTGGCATCGACCAGCCGCTGCAGGAAACCTTCGAAATGCAGGCCGTTGACCAGAACGATGTCGGCCTTGGCCATGGCCACAGCATCGGCCGGGCTCGGCTCGTAGACATGGGCGTCGCCATCCGGCCCGACAATGGTGGTGACGTCGATGCGGTCGCCGCCGACATTTTTGGCGAAATCGGCAATGACGGTGAAGCTGGCGACCACTTTCAGCGGTGCGGCCAAGGCCGACGATGCGCCAAAAGCGGTTAATGTTATAACGCTCATCGCCAGGGCGGCATGGATCGATTTCAGCATAGACGGGTCTCCTTCTAGGGGCGGGGATCAGGCCGTTCTGTGACGGTGATGGATGATGCGCGCGCGCAGAATGCCGCGCGTGCCAAACAGGATCGAGGCGAAATAGACGACGCCGGCCGACAGGATGATGGCCGGGCCGGATGGCAGCGACGCGTGATAGGACAGAAGCAGCCCGGCGACGCAGGACGCAAAGCCGATCAGCACCGCCAGCACGCACATCGGCTCGACGCGAACTGTCCAGAAGCGGGCGGCTGCGGCCGGCAGCATCATCAGCCCAACCGACAGAAGCGTGCCGAGTGCCTGGAAGCCGCCGACAAGGTTGAGCACGACAAGGCCGAGGAAGATGAAATGCACCGGACTGCCGAGCCGGCTGACCGAGCGCAGGAACAGCGGGTCGAGGCATTCGGCGACCAGCGCCCGCCAGAAGATGGCGAGGCTGACCAGCGTCACCGCGACGATGCCGCCGATCAGCGTCAGGGCCTCATCGTTGAGCGCCAGCACGGTGCCGAACAGCACATGCATGAGATCGACGCTGGACCCGCGGATCGACACCATCAGCACGCCGATGGCGAGCGAAATCAGATAGAACGCCGCCATCGAGGCGTCCTCGCGCTGTATGGTGAAGCGCGAGACGGCGCCGGCGCCGAGCGCGACGATGACGCCGGCGATCAGGCCGCCGATGGTCATCGGCAGGATCTCCAGCCCATAGAACAGGAAGCCGGCGGCCGCGCCGGGCAGGATGGCATGCGCCATGGCGTCGCCCGACAGGCTCATGCGCCGCAGCATCAGGAAGACGCCGATAGGGCAGGCGCCGAGCGACAGCATCAGCGAACCGATCAAAGCCCGCTGCATGAAGCCGAAATCGGCGAAGGGCGCGATGACAAGGCCGTAAAGCATGTCCATCAGGCAGCCCTCGGTCCGACGCCATGTTGGCGGTCGTGATCGTGGCCATGGTGATCGTCACCATGAGCGTCCTCGCCCGGCTCGCACCAGGGTGCATTTTCTTCCCAAGCTTCGTGGAAGCGGCGGGCGCGCAACAGGTTGTCAGGTTTCAGCGTTTCCCTGGTTTCGCCCCAGGCGATCGGCTGGCGGGCGAGAAGCAGCGTTTCGGGGAAATTCTGCCGCACCAGGTCCAGATCGTGCACGACAACCATGATGGTGCGTTCCTCGCCGTGCCAGTGCTTGATCAGGGCAATGAGGTCGCCGACCGTCTTGGCGTCGACGGCGTTGAAGGGTTCGTCGAGCAGGATGAGGTCGGCGTCCTGCAGCAGGACGCGCGCAAACAGCGTGCGCTGCAACTGGCCGCCCGACAGCGTGTCGATCGGGCGCTTTTCAAAGCCGCCGAGGCCGACCGCCATCAGCGCCTTGCTGACGTCATCGCGATCTTCCTTGGTGTAGCGGCCAAGCAGGCCGCGTCGTGGCCACAGGCCGAGCGAAACCAGATCGACCACGCGCGCTGGAAAAGAGCGGTCGAGCTCCGATTGCTGCGGCAGATAGGCGGCACGTACACCGGGTGCGCGGATAACCTCGCCGGCCATTGGCTTCAGGACGCCGACAATGCCTTTCATCAGCGTCGATTTGCCGGAGCCGTTGGCGCCGACCACAGCGGTCAGCGAGCCCTTGCGGATGGTGCCGTCGAGATGATGGATCGCCGGATGACTGCCGTAGCCAAGCGTCAGGTCGCGGAATGTCAGGCAGGTATTTGTCATTCTGCGATCCGTAGGCGGCGAAATCCGGCTGCTGGCAGCGGCCGATTGGATATGTGATGTTATTACATTAGTCAACAAGCCAATCCGGCGGAATTGCGGCCGCAGGGTCAACTTGCCGTGTGTGCATGCCATATGCCGTTGGCCCAAGGGGATTCGACCTGGCGACCTTGCCCCAAGCCGGCCGCGACTCTAAAGAAGCGCAACCGTCACAGGAAGGAACCATCCAATGAGCATTCGTCGCATCGATGTCGGCCCGCGCATGAGCCAGATCGTCATCCATGGCAATACCGTCTATCTGGCTGGTCAGGTCGGCCAGCCAACCGGCAACGTCGCTTCGCAGACCAGGGACATCCTGGCGGCTGTCGACGAATTGCTGGCCAAGGCTGGCTCCGACAAGACCAAGATCCTGCAGGCGATCATCTGGCTGGCCGACATGAGCACCTTTGCCGAGATGAACGCGGAATGGGACAAGTGGGTGCCGCAGGGCAACACGCCAGCCCGTGCCACCGGCGAAGCAAAGCTCGCCACCCCGGACTATCTGGTCGAGATTATTATTACCGCCGCGATCTAAAGCGTCGACTTTCACCTTCTCCCCTTGTGGGAGAAGGTGTCGCCGAAGGCGACGGATGAGGGGTGTTCCAGGGAACGCCAACGTCTCACTCCGCTGGAACACCCCTCATCCGTCTCGACGCTGTCGCGCCGATCCACCTTCTCCCACAAGGGGAGAAGGGAGCGTCGGCGCTACCCCTGCGGCCTGAACCTTGCCACCAGCGTGTGGCTCTCGGCCGCGTAGGTAAAGCGCACATGGGTGACCGGATGTTCGGCGCTCCATGTCCGCCGCTCTACCACCAGGCACGGCGCGCCGGCTTCGATGTCGAGTGCGGCCGCTATATGTCTGTCGGCGGCGACAGCGCGAATCCGGTGCTCGGCTTCGCTCCACGGCACGCGGCCGATCAGCCATGGTCCTGGTGCGATGGCCACGAATTCCACGTCTGCTGCCTCGGGTACGGCGGTGAGGTTGATCAGCCGCTGTTCATGCGCGAACGGCCGCTCGCCGGCGAAATGCCCGCATTCCAGCGCCAGAACCGGTCCGGCCAAGCCCAATTCCAGCAGGGCGCGATCCTCGGCGCTGCTGCGCCTTTTGTGCCGAGCGACGCGCTCGTAGCGGTAAGGCAAGCCGAGCGCTTCGACCTCGATGCGGATATCGTGGATTTCCAGCACCGCCGCTTGCGACTGCGGCCGGCGCACAAAGCTGCCTGAGCGGCGGCGACGTTCGATCAGCCCGGCCTTGGCAAGCTGTGACAGCGCCTTGTTCACCGTCATGCGCGAGCAATTGTATTGCACGCTCAGTTCGTGCTCGAACGGGATGCGATGGCCGGGCGCCCAGGCACCGGACGTGATCTTCTCACTGATGTCGGTCAGGATGCGCTGGTGCAGCGAGCCGCCACCGTCCGCTACCACTGTGCCGGCCATGCTCATGCCGAAAGCGCCGTCATCACGCTGCGAAACCGCTCGGCGATAGCCTCTCGCTTCACATGCGTGCCGCCGCTGACCTGCTTGAACCCATGCACCCAGACGCAGTCGACCTTGCCGCCATTGGCGAAGATCCAGGCGTCCAGGATCGCGTCGCCGCTC
>NZ_RZRK01000426.1:0-5396 GCF_003997835.1 Mesorhizobium sp. M7A.F.Ca.CA.004.12.1.1 | reverse complement strand
GCCCTCGGCTTCGTCACCGCCCCCACCGACCCGCGCACGCGCATTGCCGCTTGCCCCGGCACGCCGGCCTGCGCCTCCGGCCGCATTGCCACGCGCGAGATCGCCGAGACGATTGCCGCTGAAAACGCCGACATCCTCGACTTCACGCTGCACATTTCCGGCTGCGCCAAGGGCTGCGCCCATCCCGGCCCGACAGCCCTAGCGATTGTCGGCGGCGAAAACGGAGCCGGACTTGTCGTGAACGCGACGGCAAAGGCCCTTCCTGCGGGCTACAGGCCGGGCTATGACGCCGCGCGCGGCATCCGCCGCGTCGCGGCAATGATCCGCAGCGCACGATATCAAGGCGAGACTGCCGCTGCTTGCCTGACAAGGCTCGGGCCGGCCGGTATCGCCGAGGCTTACCGACAGGCCCAAACTGAAAAACGGAAATGAGCATGGCCGCCTACGACTACATCCATGACGGCACGGCGATCTACGAGCGCTCCTTCGCCATTATCCGCGCCGAGGCCGATCTGTCGCGCTTCTCCGAGGCCGAGGCCGATGTCGCCATCCGCATGATCCATGCCTGCGGCCAGGTCGAATCTTCAAGTCATTTTGTGTTCTCCACGGATTTGGTTGCCGCTGCCCGCACCGCTTTGGCGGCGGGCGCGCCAATTTTCTGCGACGCGGAAATGGTCTCGCATGGCGTCACCCGCGCCAGGCTGCCGGCCGGCAACGAGGTGATCTGCACCTTGCGCGATCCGCGCACGCACGACATCGCCAGGGAAATCGGCAACACCCGCTCGGCCGCCGCGATCGATTTGTGGGGCGAGCGCATGGCGGGCTCGGTGGTTGCCATCGGCAATGCACCGACCGCGCTGTTCTATCTATTGGAAAAACTGCGCGACGGCGCGCCGAAGCCTGCGGCCATCATCGGCATGCCGGTCGGCTTCGTCGGTGCTGCCGAATCGAAGGACGCGCTGGCCGAGAATTCCTACGGCGTTCCCTTTGCCATCGTGCGTGGCCGGCTCGGTGGCAGCGCCATGACCGCCGCCGCGCTCAATTCATTGGCGAGGCCCGGCCTGTGAACGCCCTTCCCAAAGGTCGTCTCGTCGGCGTCGGCACCGGTCCCGGCGACCCCGAACTGCTGACCCTGAAAGCCGCGCGGGCCTTGGCGGAAGCCGATGTCGTGGCCTATTTCGCCAAGCGCGGCAACAACAGCAATGCGCGCGCCATCGTCGAAGCGCAGTTCCGGCCTGAAATGACGGAATTGCCGCTGCTCTATCCCGTCACCACCGAAATCGACAAGGATCACGACGACTACCGCTCGCAGATCACGACTTTCTACGAGGAGTCCGCCGAGAAGGTCGCCGAGCACCTCCAGGCAGGCAAGATGGTTGCGGTGCTGTCCGAGGGCGACCCGCTTTTCTACGGCTCCTACATGCATCTGCATGTGCGCCTCGCCCATCGCTTCCCCACCGAAGTCATTCCCGGCGTAACCGCTATGTCCGGCTGCTGGTCGCAGACTGGTATCCCGATCGTCCAGGGCGATGACGTGCTGACCGTGCTGCCCGGCACGATGAGCGAGTTCGAGCTGACGCGCCGGCTGGCTGACACCGATGCCGCCGTCATCATGAAGGTCGGCCGTAACCTGCCAAAGATCAGGCGGGCGCTGGAGGCTACGGCCAAGCTGTCGCGCGCCGTCTATGTCGAGCGCGGCACCATGGCCGGCAGCGTGTCGATGAAGCTGGCCGACAAGCCGGACGACAAGGCGCCCTATTTCGCCATCGTGCTGGTCGCCGGCTGGTCCGGCCGCCCCGGCGCCGTGGGAGCGCAGGCATGAGCGGCCGTCTCACTGTCATCGGCCTTGGGCCCGGCAATGCCGATCAAGTCACTCCGGAAGCCAGCCGCGCCGTCGCCGAGGCGAAATTCTTTTACGGCTACAAACCGTATCTCGACCGGCTGGAATTGCGCCCGGAACAGACCCGCGTCGCTTCCGACAATCGCGAGGAACTCGCCCGCTCCAAGGACGCACTGATCAAAGCCGCCGAGGGCCACGACGTCGCGGTGGTTTCCGGTGGCGACCCCGGCGTGTTCGCCATGGCGGCGGCCGTCTGCGAGGCGATCGAGGCCGGCCCGGCCGAATGGCGCGCGGTCGATGTCGCTGTGGTGCCCGGCATCACCGCCATGCTGGCGGTCGCCGCCCGCATCGGCGCGCCGCTCGGCCATGATTTCTGCGCCATCTCGCTGTCCGACAATCTGAAGCCATGGGAGTTGATCGAACTGCGCCTGCTGGCGGCGGCCGGCGCCGGCTTCGTCATCGCGCTCTATAACCCGATCAGCAAGGCGCGCCCCTGGCAGCTCGGCCGCGCCTTCGAATGCCTGACCGCGATCCTGCCTGGTACCACACCAGTGATTTTCGGCCGCGCCGCCGGCCGCCCGGATGAGCGCATCGAGGTCTATCTGCTGGCCGATGTCGAGGCAGAGAAGGCCGACATGGCGACCTGCATCATCATCGGCTCGCCGGAGACCCGCATCATCAAGCGCGCGGAGAAGCCGGCGCTGGTCTACACGCCGCGCTCGTCCACGGGACGGACAAAATGATCGACCAACACGGTCAGCGCTTCAACGCTTTCAGCCGCGGGAACATCCGGCAAGACTGGCCGTTGGATCATGACCACCTCGAGGCCAAGCGCCCGCGCCGCGGCGATCTTGCCATAAGTCGCTTCGCCGCCGCTGTTCTTGGACACGACGACATCGATGCGTTGCTTTTCGAGCAGCGCGCGTTCCTCCGCCTCACGAAACGGGCCACGGGCCAGAAGATAGCTCGCATCCGGCACGGCAAGCTTGGGCTCGATCGCGTCGACGCTGCGGACGAGATAATGATGCTGGGGCGCAGCTTCGAAAGCAGCGACCTCTTGCCGGCCCAGCGCCAGGAAAACACGGCGCGGCGCCAGTCCAAGCGCTCGCGCGGCATCGCCGGATGTAATGACCTCAGTCCAGCGGTCGCCTTCGACAGGCTCCCAGCCGGGGCGTCGCAGCGCAAGGATCGGCACACCGGCCACGCGGGCGGCTTGCGCCGCATTGGCGGAGATCTGCGCCGCATAGGGGTGCGTCGCGTCGATCAGCAGGTCGATAGGCTCTTTCCGCAAATAATCGGCCAATCCATCGGCACCGCCAAAGCCCCCCGTTCGCACCGGCACGCCTTGCGCGACCGGGCTTTCAGTGCGGCCAGCCAGCGACAGCGTGACCGAGGCGCGCGCCGCCAGTTTTCCGGCCAGTTGCCGGGCTTCGGTGGTGCCGCCGAGGATCAGAATACGGTGGGTCATCATGCCTGCTGAAGGTCCGCGCGGTGCCAAGCTCACCCCAAAATGGCTCACAATCGTCGGCATCGGCGAGGACGGTTTAGCGGGTCTCGGCGACGAGGCCAAGCAGCGGATTGCCGAGGCGGAGATCATCTTCGGCGGCAAGCGGCACCTGGCGCTGGTCGCTTCCTTCGCCAAGGGCGAGGCGCGCGCCTGGCCGGTTCCTTTCGATGCCGAGATGGCTGACGTGCTGGCGCTTGCCGACAGGCGCGTCTGCGTGCTCGCTTCAGGCGATCCGTTCTTCCACGGCGTCGGCGCCACCCTCGCCCGCAAGGTCAAGCAACAGGAGATGCATGTCATCCCCGCACCGTCGGCCGTTTCGCTGGCGGCCGCGCGCCTTGGCTGGGCGCTGCAGGACATCGAGACCGTCTCGCTGCACGGCCGGCCGCTCGACCTGATCCGGCCGCTGCTGCAGCCACGCGCGCGCATTTTGGCACTGACCTCGGATGCCGAAGCCCCCGCTGCAATAGCGCGCCTGCTCACCGAACTCGACTTCGGCGCATCGCGGCTGACGATCCTGGAGGCCTTGGGTGGGCCAAGCGAGGACCACCGCACGATCCGCGCCGATGCCTTCGATCTCGAAAACATCAATCCGCTCAACGTGCTGGCGGTCGAAGTTGAATCCGGTCCGGACGCGCGCGTCCTGCCGCTCACATCAGGCCTTGCCGATCATCTGTTCGACCATGACGGCCAGATCACCAAGCGCGAGATCCGCGCGATCACCCTGTCGGCGCTGGCGCCGAAACGCGGCGAATTGCTGTGGGACATCGGCGCCGGTTCCGGTTCCATCGGCATCGAATGGATGTTGGCCCACCCTTCGATGCGCGCCATTGCCATCGAGGCCGATCCGATCCGCGCCGCCCGCATTGGCCGCAACGCCGCCGCCTGTGGCGTTCCCGGCCTTGTCGTGGTGGAAGGCAGCGCGCCCAGGGCACTTGCCAGGCTGGACACGCCGGACGCGATCTTCATCGGCGGCGGCGGCAGCGATGCCGGCGTGCTGAATGCTGCCATCAAGGCGCTGCGCCCGGGCGGCCGTCTCGTGGCAAATGCGGTGACGCTGGAGATGGAAGCCTTGCTCCTCGCCCAGCATACCAAGCTCGGCGGCGATCTCACCCGCATCGCCATCTCTCGCGCATCGCCGGTCGGCGCGATGCAGGCCTGGCGGCCGGCCATGCCAGTGACCCAATGGAGCTGGGTGAAGCCATGATGGTCGCGGGCATCGGCAGCCGAAAAGGCGTGAGCGTCGAAGACGTGCTTGCCGCGATCGAAACCGCGCTGGAGACTCATGGCCTGACGATGACGGCGCTTTCGGCACTGGCGACTGCCGAGTTCAAGAAGGATGAAGAAGCGATCGCCGCCGCTGGCCGCGTGCTGAGTCTTCCGGTCATCGTCGTCGATGACGCCACGCTTCAGGCCGCCTCGTCGGACACGCTCAGCCATTCCGACCTCTCGCAGGATGTTGCCGGAACCTCATCGGTTTCCGAGGCATCCGCCCTTGCCGTCGTCGGCAAAGGCGCCAGACTGCTTGGCCCGCGCACGGTGCTCGGCCCGGTCACCTGCGCGATCGCCATCAGTGGAGATGCGCCATGACCGTCCATTTCATCGGCGCCGGTCCCGGTGCCGCCGACCTCATCACGCTGCGCGGCGCGAGGCTGCTGGCAAGCTGCCAGGTCTGCCTGCATGCCGGCTCGATCGTCGCGCCCGAATTGCTACAGCACTGCGCGCCGGGAACAAAGCTGATCGACACCGCGCCGATGTCGCTCGACGAGATCGAGGCCGAGTATGTCGCGGCCCACAAATCGGGCCATGATGTCGCCCGCCTGCATTCCGGCGACCTGTCGGTGTGGAGCGCCGTCGCCGAGCAGATCCGCCGGCTGGAAAAGCATGGCATTCCCTACACGCTGACGCCGGGCGTCCCCTCCTTCGCCGCTGCCGCCGCCGCATTGCGCCGCGAACTGACCATTCCTGAAGTCGCGCAAAGCCTGGTGCTGACCCGCATCTCCGGACGCGCATCAAAAATGCCGCCCGGCGAAACGCTGGCCGGCTTCGGCC
>NZ_RZRK01000425.1:0-5399 GCF_003997835.1 Mesorhizobium sp. M7A.F.Ca.CA.004.12.1.1 | reverse complement strand
ATGTGTTCCTTGATGCCCATGGCGTAGTTGCCACGGCCATCGAAGCTCTTCGGATTGAGCCCGCGGAAGTCGCGGACGCGTGGCAGTGCGATGTTCACGAGACGGTCGAGGAACTCGTACATACGTTCCTTGCGCAGCGTGACCTTAGCGCCGATCGGCATCTTCTCGCGGACCTTGAAGCCGGCGATCGAGTTGCGGGCGCGGGTGACGACGGCCTTCTGGCCGGCGATCATCGCCAGGTCTTCGGCCGCGATCGAAGGCTTCTTCGAATCGGCGGTCGCTTCGCCAACGCCCATGTTCAGCACGATCTTGTCGATGCGCGGAACCTGCATCTCGTTGTCGTAGCCGAACTGTTCCTGCAACGCCTTGCGGATGGTCTCGTTGTAGACCTGCTTGAGGCGCGGCGTGTTGTTCGCGGTCGCCTGCTTGGATTGAGCCTTAGCCATTGATGACTTCTCCCGAGCGCTTGGCGACGCGCACCTTCTTGCCGTCCTTCTGGAAGATGAAACCGACGCGGGTCGGCTTGCCATCCTTGGGGTCGGCCAGCGCGATGTTCGACAGCTGGATCGGCGCTTCCTTGGTGATGATCCCGCCCTCTTGGGACTGGGACTGCTTCTGGTGACGACGGATCATGTTGACGCCGCGCACCAGCGCGGTGTCTTCCTTCGGCTGCACCGAGAGGACTTCGCCCGAACGGCCCTTGTCCTTGCCGGCCAGCACGACGACCTTGTCGCCTTTTCTAATCTTTTGCATTGGTCCGGCTCCTTACAGCACTTCAGGCGCGAGCGAGATGATCTTCATGTGGTTCTTGGCGCGGAGTTCGCGCGGAACCGGTCCGAAGATACGCGTGCCGATCGGCTCTTTCTTGTTGTCGACGAGAACGGCCGCGTTCTTGTCGAAACGGATCACGCTGCCGTCCGGGCGGCGGATGTCCTTGGCCGTGCGAACCACGACCGCCTTCATCACATCGCCCTTCTTTACGCGGCCGCGCGGAATGGCTTCCTTGATCGACACCACGATGATGTCGCCCACGGAAGCGTATTTCCGCTTCGAGCCGCCCAGCACCTTGATGCACATGACACGACGGGCGCCGGAATTATCCGCGACGTCGAGGTTTGTTTGCATCTGAATCATGACTGGCCGCCTTCTTCTCTTCTAACGGGATGGGCTCAAAGCCCCTCCCCGGTCTGTCCAAAATTCGTTGTTTACGCCCGAGGTCAGGCTTGGTCCGAAGACACGACGATCCAGCGCTTGTCCTTGGAAATCGGCTTCGATTCCTGGATGAACACCTGATCGCCGACCTTGTGGGCGTTGTTTTCGTCGTGCGCCTTGTACTTCTTGGTCATGCGCACGGTCTTCTTCATCACGGGATGCGTGAAGCGCCGTTCGACCTTGACGACAACCGTCTTCTCGTTCTTGTCGCTGACGACGGTGCCCTGCAGAATGCGCTTTGGCATGGTTTTCGTCCTTAAGCCTTCTTAGCCGCGGACTTTTCCGCAGCGATGGTCTTGATACGCGCAATATCCTTACGGACCTGTCTCACGCGCGCGGTCTTCTCGAGCTGGCCGGTGGCCTTCTGGAAGCGCAGGTTGAACTGCTCCTTCTTCAGGCTGGCCAGGTCGTCGGTCAGCTGGTCCTGGGTCTTGGTCCGGATGTCTTCGGCTTTCATGATCAGCCCGTCCTTATTCTGCGATGCGCTGCACGAAGCGCGTCTTGACCGAGAGCTTGGCCGCGCCGAGACGCAGTGCCTCACGGGCGGTTTCTTCATTGACGCCGTCGATCTCGAACATGATACGGCCCGGCTTGACGCGCGCCGCCCAGTAGTCGACCGCACCCTTGCCCTTACCCATGCGGACTTCGGTCGGCTTCGAAGTGACCGGCACGTCCGGGAAAATACGGATCCAGACGCGACCAGCGCGCTTCATTTCACGCGTGATCGCGCGGCGGGCCGCCTCGATCTCACGTGCGGTGACGCGGTTCGGCTCAAGCGCCTTCAGCCCGAAACCACCGAAATCCAGGTTGGTGCCGCCCTTTGCGGTACCATGGATACGGCCCTTGAACTGCTTGCGGAACTTTGTGCGCTTTGGCTGCAGCATCGTTCTAACTCCAAATTCCTAAATGTCTCAGGCGTTTTCGCGACGACGACCGCGTTCGCGATCACCACCACCGCCATGCGCTGCATCGCTTTCGCTGGCCCGACGCTCCGAAGCCATCGGGTCATGCTCAAGGATTTCGCCCTTGAACACCCAGACCTTGACGCCGCAGATGCCATAAGCCGTGTGCGCTTCGGCCGTACCGTAGTCGACGTCCGCACGCAGCGTATGCAGCGGCACGCGGCCTTCGCGATACCATTCCATGCGCGCGATCTCGGCGCCGCCGAGGCGGCCGGCGCAGTTGATGCGGATGCCTTCGGCCCCGAGGCGCATCGCCGACTGAACGGCACGCTTCATGGCGCGGCGGAACGCGATACGACGCTCGAGCTGCTGGGCGATCGACTGGGCGACCAGGGTCGCGTCGATTTCCGGCTTGCGCACTTCCACGATGTTGAGGTGCGTCTCGGACTTCGTCATCTCCATCAGCTTCTTGCGAAGCTTCTCGATGTCGGCGCCCTTCTTGCCGATGATCAGACCCGGGCGCGCGGCGTGGATGGTGACGCGGCACTTCTTGTGCGGACGCTCGATCACGACCTTCGAGATGGCAGCCTGCTTGAGCTCCTTCTCGAGATACTTGCGGATCTTGATGTCCTCATGCAGCAGCTTGCCGTACTCGCCGGTGTTCGCGAACCAGCGCGAATCCCAGGTGCGGTTGATGCCGAGGCGAAGACCGATCGGATTGACTTTCTGGCCCATTATGCGGCCTCCCCTTTTTCTTCGACTTCACGAACGACGATCGTGAGGTGCGAGAACGGCTTCTCGATACGGCTGGCGCGACCGCGGCCACGGGCATGGAACCGCTTCATGACGATCGACTTGCCGACATAGGCTTCCGCCACGATCAGTGCATCGACATCCAGGTCGTGGTTGTTTTCCGCGTTGGCGATTGCCGATTCCAGCGTCTTCTTGACCGTGCCGGAAATCCGCTTGGCCGAGAATTCGAGATCGGAAAGCGCTGTCGCGACCTTCTTGCCGCGGATCAGCGCGGCAACGAGGTTCAGCTTCTGCGGGCTGATACGGATCGTGCGCAATACGGCGCGCGCTTCGTTATCAGCAAGCCTGCGCGGAGCTTTGGCCTTGCCCATGATTATTTCCTCTTCGCCTTCTTATCCGCGCCGTGACCGTAATAGGTCCGGGTCGGAGCGAATTCACCGAACTTGTGACCGACCATGTCCTCGTTCACCGAGACGGGAACATGCTTCTGGCCGTTGTAGACACCGAAGGTGAAGCCGACGAACTGCGGCAGGATGGTGGAGCGACGGCTCCACATCTTGATCACCTCATTGCGACCACCTTCACGAACCTTGTCCACCTTCTTGAGAAGGTAGCCGTCAATGAAGGGGCCTTTCCAAATCGAACGAGTCACTTGGCGTTACCTCTTCTTAGCTCTTGCGCTGATGGCGCGAGCGCAGGATGAACTTGTCGGTCGCCTTGTTGGACCGCGTCTTCTTGCCCTTGGTCGGCTTGCCCCAGGGCGAAACCGGATGGCGGCCACCCGAGGTGCGGCCTTCACCGCCGCCGTGCGGATGGTCGACCGGGTTCATGGTCACGCCGCGATTGTGCGGGCGCTTGCCACGCCAAACCGTGCGACCGGCCTTGCCGTCATTGATGTTGCCGTGGTCCGGATTGGACACGGCGCCGACAGTGGCCATGCAGGAGCCGTGAACGACACGCTGCTCGCCCGAATTGAGGCGCAGGATCGCCATGCCCTGGTCACGACCGACTAGCTGACCGTAACCACCTGCCGAACGGGCGACCTGAGCGCCCTTGCCCGGCTTCAGCTCGATGTTGTGGACGATGGTGCCGACCGGCATCGAAGCCAGCGGCATCGCATTGCCCGGCTTCACATCTACCGATTCACCGGAGACGATCTTGTCGCCGGGAGCCAGACGCTGCGGAGCGATGATGTAGGACAGCTCGCCATCGTCATACTTGATCAGCGCGATGAAGGCGGTGCGGTTCGGATCGTATTCAATGCGCTCGACCGTGCCGACGACGTCGAACTTGCGGCGCTTGAAGTCGATGATGCGGTACGAACGCTTGTGACCACCGCCGATGAAGCGGGCGGTGATGCGACCGTGATTGTTGCGGCCGCCCGACTTGGTCAGGCCTTCGGTCAGACCCTTGACGGGCTTGCCCTTGTAAAGACCCGAGCGGTCGACGATGACCAGCTGACGGGTGCTGGGCGTTACCGGGTTGAATTTTTTCAGTGCCATTGTTCTGTCCTCGCGGCCTTGCTCAGAGACCCGTCGCGACGTCGATCGACTGACCATCGGCCAGCGTCACAACCGCCTTCTTGACGTCGCTCTGGCGGCCAACCGTGCCACGGAAGCGCTTGATCTTGCCCTTGCGGACAAGCGTGTTCACGGCCATCACCTTGACGCCGAACAGCGCTTCGACGGCGGCCTTGATTTCCGGCTTCGACGCCTTCTTGGCGACGTTGAAGACGACCTTGTTCTGCTCGGAGGCCATGGTCGACTTTTCGGTGATCGCCGGCGAGACGATCACGTCGTAATGACGAAGGTCGGTCATTTAAAACGCTCCTCGAGAGCCTCGACGGCGGCCTTCGAAAGGACCAGCGTGCCGCGGCGCAGAATGTCGTAGACGTTGATGCCCTGGATGGGCAGCACGTCGATGTTGGGGATGTTCGTCGCCGCCAGCTTGAAGTTCTTGTCAAGCTCGGCGCCGCCGATCAGCAAAGCGTTGGTCAGGCCCAGCGTCGCGAAATTCGCGATCAGCGCCTTCGTCTTGGCCTCGGTCAGCTTCAGCTCGTCGATGATGATGATCGACGCGCTCTTGGCCTTGGCCGAGAGAGCATGCTTGAGGCCGAGAGCACGAACCTTCTTCGGCAGTTCGTGCTCGTGGCTGCGAACGACCGGGCCGTGGGCCTTGCCGCCGCCGCGGAACTGCGGAGCGCGTGCCGAATGGTGACGGGCGCGACCCGTACCCTTCTGCTTGTACATCTTGGCGCCGGTGCGCGCGATCTCGGCGCGACCCTTGGTCTTGTGCGTGCCCTGCTGCTTCTTGGCAAGCTGCCAGCGCACGACGCGCTGCAGGATGTCTTCGCGCGGATCAAGGCCGAAAATCTCGTCGGAGAGTTCCACCTTGCCGGCGTCCTTGCCGCCCAGCGTTGTGATCTTGAGATCCATTATTCCGCTCCCTCTGTGGCCGGAGCCTCGTTCTTGGCGCCACTTTCGGCAGCAACGGCGCGGATCGCGGCAGGCTTCGGCGCATTGGCCGGCAGTG
>NZ_RZRK01000424.1:0-5423 GCF_003997835.1 Mesorhizobium sp. M7A.F.Ca.CA.004.12.1.1 | reverse complement strand
CGCCGCGCCCATCCTGTCGGAGAGATAGGATCTCATGTCGACCCGATTACCCCTGCCCTGATCAGGCCGAGATGATCTTGGTGTATTCGTCGAGCGCCGGCCCGTAGTTCTTGGCGTACCAGTCCATGTCGAGCGCGATCTGCTTCTTCATGTTCTCGGGATCGACCGGGTTGATGCGCTTCTTGTCGGCAGGGATCAGCGCGTCTGCCGCCGGGTTTGCAGGACCTTGGCCGAGCTTGTCGAACATGACCAGCTGCTTTTCAGGGTCCTGGGCACTGGCGATGAACTTCATCGCAGCGTCCTTGCCGCCGGGATTGCCCTTGAGCACGGCGAGCGCACCGGGCGAGATCAGGCCCTGGTCCCAGATGAACTTGATCTTGCCGCCGCTATCCTGCTCGATCAGTGAAGCGCGGGTCGACCAGACGATTGCCATCGAGGCCTCGCCATTGAGCAGCACGCTCTGACTTTCGGCGCCGCCACCCCAATAGGCAACGACGTTTTCCTTGAAGGCGGCGATCTTGTCATGGGCGCGCTTGAGATCGAGCGGGTAGAGCGACGCAGGCGCGATACCGTCGGCGAGCAGCGCCGCTTCCCAGCTCGACACGCCCCATTTGTAGAGCGAGCGCTTGCCGGGGAATTTCTTCACGTCGAAGAAATCGGCCATGCCGGTCGGCGCGTCCTTGCCGTACTTCTCGGAATCATAGGCGATGACATAGGAGAAGAAATAGGTCGAGGCGGCGTATTCCCAACCAAAGCCGGGCCGCATCTTCTTCTTGTCGACGATGTTGTAATCGATCGGCTCGAGAGCCCCCTGGGCGCCGAGCGTGATGGCCGAGAACGGATCGACATCGACGAGATCCCAGGTCGGCGCGCCGCTCTTGAATTGCGCGGCGATGGCACCTTCGGTCGGACCCGAACCGTCCATCTTGACGGTGATGCCGGTGTCCTTGGTGAAGGCCTGGCCATAGGCGGCATCGTAGGCGGTGATGGCATCGCCACCCCAGTTGACCAGCACCAGCTCCTTGGCCTGCGCAAAGGCACCTGTCGAGCGCAGCAGCATCGGCGTGCCGGCCAGCACGAGTGCCGCCAACTGTGTGAACTGCCGGCGCGAGATCTCACCGCGGCCTGCCCTGGCGGACAGGCTCTCGATGGCTTGTTTCTTGGTATCATGTGTCATGTCAGTTCCCCTTTTTTGTTGTTGATAGTGCCGGAATCGGTGCTGCGATATCTCGCCACACCGTTCGTCATTGCCCTCCATGCGGAAGGAGGAAACCCTTTTCCGCCGGCCAGGTGAGCCAGACGGAGTTGCCCTTGCTCAACGCCGCGGCAGCCACCTCGCTCGGCACCGAGACCGTGACCTTGGCGCCTTGCCGCGTCGTCAGGTCGAGCCGCGTTGCCGCGCCGAGATAGGTGGAGTTGGTGGCGGTAGCGGCGATCCCATTCTCACCATCTGCCGCCTCGCTCGATATCGACATGTATTCGGGCCGGATCGCCAGGATGGCATCGCCGCGCACGAGTTCGGCCTTGCAGCCCATGCTGACCGCGCGGTCCTCGCACAGGCCGGTCGAGCCATTGCCGGCAGGCTTGACCCCCTTCAGCGGCAGCATGTTGATCTCGCCGAGGAACTCGGCGACGAAGCGGTTGTCCGGCCGGTCGTAGACCTCGTCGGGCGCTCCAACCTGCAGCAATTTGCCGTGGTTGAAGATGGCAACGCGTGACGACAGCGCCAGCGCCTCGCTCTGGTCGTGGGTGACGAAGACGAAGGTGGTCCCGGTCTCCTGGTGCAGCCGCTTCATCTCGGCCTGCATCTGGCCGCGCAGGCCCTTGTCGAGCGCGGAAAACGGTTCGTCGAGCAACAGCACGCCCGGTTCGAACACCAGCGCGCGGGCCAGCGCCACACGCTGCTGCTGACCGCCTGACAATTGCGCCGGCAGTTTTTTCTCGTGGCCCTTGAGGCCGACGCGCTCGATCATCTCGCCGACGCGGCGCTTGATGTCGGCGGCCGATTTCTTGCGCACCTTGAGTGGGAAGGCGATGTTGGCTTCGACGCTCATATGCGGGAACAGCGCGTAGCCCTGGAACACCATGCCGGCGGCACGTTGCTCGGCCGGCCGGTCGGTGATGTCGACGCCGTCGCTGAACAGCTTGCCTTCGGTCGGCTGCACGAAGCCGGCAAGGATCATCAGGAAGGTGGTCTTGCCCGAACCGGACGGCCCGAGCAGGGTCAGGAACTCGCCACGGCCGATATCGAGCGACAGATTGTCCAGCGCACGGAATGAGCCGAAGCTCTTGCCGATCCCGATTGCCTTGATCTCTGCGGCACGGCCGGGTTGCTGCATACTGCCCTTTCCCTAACGCTTGTCGAAATCGTAGGCAGGGTGCCGGCTCACCGCAACCGAATAGTTTTCGCGTGATCGGCAAATTCCATTCATCTATGGCGAGATGTCGCCACCTGCCCTCAATACGGCAGAATGCGGTTCTCCTGGAGTTTCGACCGCAGCCATCCTGCGAACGCTTCCAGCACCGGATGCGAAGCCTTGGCGTGTTCGGAGACCAGGAAATAGGAACGCGGCGACTTGATCGCTATGTCGAACGGCCTGACCAGCCGGCCCTCGCTCAGCGCCCGCCGGCTGGTCAGTTCGTCGCCCATGGCGATGCCCTGGCCGGCAATCGCCGCCGAAAAGACGAGGTTCATGTCCGAAAAGAAGATGCCGCCCTCAATGTCGGGGTTTTCCACCTTGGACAGCGCCAGCCAGCGCGCCCAATCCTCGGTGTCATCGAGATGCAGCAGGTTGGCGCGCAGCACGTCCGACGGCCGGGAAAAACCACCGACCTTGTTGAGCAGTGTCGGGCTGCAGAGCGGCGTGAACGAGATTTCACAGAGCGGCTCGACCGCCCGGTTC
Organism: Mesorhizobium sp. M7A.F.Ca.CA.004.12.1.1; assembly: GCF_003997835.1. NCBI lineage: Bacteria > Pseudomonadati > Pseudomonadota > Alphaproteobacteria > Hyphomicrobiales > Phyllobacteriaceae > Mesorhizobium > Mesorhizobium sp. M7A.F.Ca.CA.004.12.1.1. The sequence continues at coordinate 2,520 of NZ_RZRK01000424.1, read as the reverse complement.
GGCCAATTGCCGACACCAAACGCAATGAAGGCATCGGCATCGGCATTGCTGACATCGTCGAGCCGGCGCGGCGTCAGGATGCGCAGCGCCACGTCAGGATACATCTGCCGGAACTCGCCGATATGGGTGCACAAGAACAGCGAGGCGAAGCCGGGCGTGCAACTGACGGCGAACGAGCCGCCGACTCCGGTGCCGGCATCGCGCGTCACCGCGTCGCCCAGAACGGTGAGCGCTTTGCGCACATCGCTGGCGTAGCGCTGGCCGCGCGGCGTCAACGCCACGCCCTTGCCGATGCGTTCGAGCAGGTCGAAGCCGAGGTCGCGCTCCAGCAGGCGAAGCTGATGGCTAACAGCGCTGCGGGTTAGGTGCAACTCGTCGGCGGCGCGCCAGACGCTGCCGTGGCGGGCGAAGCTGTCGAGCGCGCGCAGCGCTTGTGTCGATGGTATACGCAAGGAACCTCAGGTGAACCGAATTTGCACGAACCGGGAAAACATATCACTTTTTAGCGACCCGCTTCACTGCTTTCTTCTCATGCCATGGAGAAACCGGTGGCCACCTCGGCGCAAGCAACCGCCCTTGCCTGTCTCGACGGCATCCAGCCGTTGTTGTCCGCGTGGACACGCACCATCTTCGATTACGGCGAGACCGCGTGGCGGGAGTATCAATCAGCCGCCTGGTATGTCGAGCGGCTGAAACTCGAAGGCTTTTCCGTCGAAGAAGGCTCCGCCGGCATGCCGACCGCCTTCTGCGCGCATTGGACCAACGGCCCCGGCCCGACCATCGGCATGTACGCCGAATACGACGCGGTGCCGGGCAATTGCCAGGATGCCGCTACGGTCGAGCGTCCGCGCCGGGGACTTGGCAACCAGGCCGGCGGCCACACCGACCCGCATTCCGGCCTCGGGATTTCGAGCCTCGGCGGGCTGCTGGCGACCAAGGCGGCGATGCAGCGCCACGGCATATCAGGCACGCTGCGCTTCACCGGCGAGCCGGCGGAAAAGGTGCGCGGGTCAAAGCCGATCCATGCCGCCAAGGGCTATTATGACGGCCTTGCCGGCATGATCTCCTTTCATCCGTTCTACATGCTGCCGCTCTGCAACACGGCGCGCTGGGACACGCATTGCGGCGCGGCCTACGCGATGATCTATCGCTTCATCTGCGACCAACCGGAGCGCTGGGCGCTGGCTGCGGGTGCTGCACCCATTCCGCAAGCACATTCGGCGGCGCGCGCCCCCGGCGCCAACGACGCATTGATGATGATGTACATGGCCTCCAAGGCTCTGCGCGATTCCATGCTGCCGCACCAGGGCGGCTGGTCGATCAGCGAAGCGATCCTGACGGCGGGGCAAGCAACCGCCGACAATTTGCCGGCGGGGCTGGCCGAGATCCAGTACATGATCCGCGTGCCGACGCTTGCCATGGCCGAGCAGGTCACCGCGGTGCTCGACCGCAATGCCGAGGCCGCTGCCAGCATGAGCGGCTGCCGCCATGAGCGGCATTGGGTGTCGAAGTCACGACCGGGACTTGCCAACCATGCCATGGCCGAAATCGCCTATGAAGCGCTGTCGACGGCTGGGCCGCCGCGCTGGGACGAGGACGCCAAGGCAGTTGCCCGCGAAATACAGGTCAATGCCGGGCGCATGGCGAGCGACGAGCCGTTCATCGAAGAACTCGAGCGCTTGATCGAGCCGCAGGCGGCGGAAGCGATCCTGCGCCGCGATCTGCCGCCCTCGCAAGTCAATTCGACCTCCGACGATTACACCGACATGAGCTGGCATACGCCGACAGCGCGGTTCTATGTCGCCCGCCCGGCGCTGCGTTCGGAGACCGGCTACCCCTATCCGGCATGGGTGATGAATGCGCTGGGCGGCATTTCGGCGACGATCGACCCGATGGTCATCTGCGCGTCCAAGACGGTCGCGCTGGCGGCGCTCCGCCTGCTGGAAGACCAGACCGCCCGCGATGCGGCGATGAATGAATTCGTCGCCCGCACCGGCGGCGGAATCGGCGGCTCGAACTGGATCGCCCCGCTCTGTGACTACGAGCCGCCTATCCATTTTCGCTGGCCTGAATATGTCACCACCCCGCGCGGACGCGACTGGTGGATACCGAGCATTCCCCAAGCCAAATGACCGCCGATCTGATCACGAGGAGAACCCCATGACCGTTCATGACCGCATTGTCGCCGAGCCGTTTTCGCTGCAGCGCCGCAACCCAGCCGGCGGCACCAAGCCGCTGACCGCCTGGGGCTTTGCCAACGAGACCGACGTGCTAACCGACGTCCTGCTCGGCTCGCCCAATTTCCTGCGGCATCTGTCGACCAGTTCGCTGTCGCGCAAGCATCTGCGCGAGGCGCCCTGCAACGTCCAGATCGCCCAGGCACAGCACAAGGACCTGGTCGCCGCCTACGAGCATTTCGGCGTCAACATCCACTGGCACGAGCCGACGCCTGAGCTGCCGATGCAGGTCTATTCCCGCGATTCCAGCGTCATGACGCCTTACGGCGCCTTCATCACCGCC
>NZ_RZRK01000423.1:0-5443 GCF_003997835.1 Mesorhizobium sp. M7A.F.Ca.CA.004.12.1.1 | reverse complement strand
GTCACCCGCTCCATGATGAAGGCAAGCACGTCGGTCTCGATCGAGCGGTATTCGAATTGAGCCCCGTGCGGGCGGATCGTGTCCTTCAAGCCGAGGATCAGCTCGAACATGTGCGAGGGCCAACGAAAGGCCGGATCGCTGTCCAGCGGCACCGGCTTCCAGCCGGTGGCGACATCGACCTGGCCGATGTCGGAATAGCGGTCGGTATATTCCTCTGAGAAACGGACGCCGCTGGTCATGTCCAGCACATGCTGGACGCTGGCGCCGGTCCAGCCGGTAACGCCGAGTTCCGGCAGGTAATCTGTTACCAGTCTGGCCGGATCGATCAGGCCGCGCCCGACCAGTATGCCGAACACCGAACCGGTAACGGACTTCGCCATCGACTGCGACAAGTGCAGCGTGCGCTCATCCATGCCGTTGAAATAGCGCTCATAGGCGACCTTGCCGTCCTTGAGCACCAGAAAGCCGTCCGTATAGGTCTCGTCGAGCAACCCGGCGAGCGTCGTCGGCATGCCCTCGCTGTCCTCGACCGCCAGCCCGTCGAGATCAACCTCGGCGCGTTCGAAGCGGTGGCGATGGCCATTGCCGCGCCAGACTTCGGCGGTCGGCAGAATTTCACGGATGTGCTGGAACGCCCAGCGGTTCCACGGCGGCCGGTCCCAGTCGAGCTTCGGCGGTACCATGGCGGGCGGCGAGCCCTGCATGATCGGCGGCCGCGCGTCGCTGTTGCGGTATGACTGCATGAGAATCCCCTGCCGCCGCATGCCGCTCTTCAGTTCACTTGAATGAGGGCGGTCTGCACAGCGGACGAAAAAGCCCCCGATTGGGCCTTTCGAGTGACGAACGCCCGACGCCATGGCGAAGAGCAATGCCGGCAGGCCAGGTGAGGGGCGGCGCGAACGCTGCGAATTCAGCGCTACCCCTCATACGGCCCTTGACCCGCCGTCTTCCAACTCGCGCGGAAGAAGGCGGAGTGCCGCTATTTCTGAACGTCCGTCCAGATGCGCGTGTAGAGTTGCTGCACCTCAGGCGAGCAAGGGGTGAGGAACTCGCCCGCTTTCTCCAGTTCTGGCGGTACCACCAGTTCGGGCGCATCCTTCATGTCGGCTGGCAAGAATGCCTGCGAGCCCTTGATGCCATTGGCATATTTGGCGAAGGCGGAGATCATGGCGGCGTTCTCGGGATCCATGATGAAGTTCATGAACAGCTTGGCGTTGTCGACATTCTTGGCATCCTTGAGGATGGCAACACTGTCCATGAAAAAGGGGAAGCCCTCCTTCGGGTAGCCGAACTTGATGTCGGGGTTCTTGATGCGCGAGCGCATGATGGCGCCGTTCCAGTAGTAGACGGCCGAATAGTCGCCGGCCGGTAGCTTATCGGTCACGCTATAATCCATGGCCAGCCATTTCGGCTTGGCCTCCACCAGCTTGTCGCGCACTTTCTTGAGCAATTCCTTGTCGTCCGTGCACCAGTTGCCGCCCAGATACTTGATGGTGGCGAACAGCACGTCGTTCATTTCCGGCGCGACATTGATCTTGCCAACCAGTTCCTTCGGCGGATCGAGGAAGATGGCCGAGGTGTTGATGTCGCCGTCATAGACCTTTGTGTTGACGCCGATGCCGGTCACGCCCCACTGCCACGGAACCGTATAATGACGGCCCGGATCCCAGGGAACGTTCACCCAGCGCTCGTCGACATTCTTGAAGTTCTCCATCTGGTCGGGCCGGGCCTCAAGCAGAAGCCCTTCCTTCACCCAGATCGGCACGTAGTTGGCCGACGGCACCACAATGTCGAAGCCATGACCACCGGCGCGTACCTTTGCTAGCGCGGTGTCGTTGGAGTCGTAGTCGGTGGTCGTCACCTTGACCTTATAGGTATCCTCGAACTTCTTGATCATCTCGGGGCTAGTGTAGTCGCCCCAATTAAAGATGCTGAGTTCGCCTTCCGCATACGCGCTGCCCGCAAAGGCAAACATTGCGAATACCGCCGTGGCAGCCGTGGTCTTCCATTTCATTGCTATTCTCCCGTTTGGCAATCGTTGGTTATGGCTTGCGCCTATTGACGAAGTAGAACACGGTTACGAGCACCACCGACAGCGCAAGAAATACCGTGGCGATCGCATTGATTTCCGGGCTCGTTTCGCGCCGCAACTGGCCGAGCATGTAGGTGGGCAGCGTATCCTGGCCGCCGGACTTGACGAATTCGGTGATGACCACATCGTCGAGCGAAATGACGAAGGCGAGCATGAAGCCCGCGATGATGGCCGGCCTCAAGAGCGGCAGCGTCACGAAACGGAAGGCTTTCCAGGGCGTGGCGTATAGGTCGGCGGCTGCGCGCTCCAGCGTCAGGTCCATGCTGTCCAGCCGCGCCCGGATCGGCAGGTAAGCGAACGGGATGCAGAAGGCGGTGTGGGCGGCGATCAGGTAACCGAGTCCTGAGTAACCGGTCCAGACCTTGATGCGCGAGAACACGATCAGGAGCGCGACGCCGGTGACTATCTCCGGCACCATCAGCGGCTGGTTGATGAAGGCGTATTTGAAGGTAAGGCCGGGATAGGGCCGCGTGCGGGTCGTGGCCAGAGCAGCCATGGTGGCGGCGATCGTCGATAGCGCGGCGGCCGAGACTGCCAGCACGAGCGAGCGGACGGAGGCGTCCTGCACAGCCGAATTGTGCCAGGCCGAAATAAACCAGCGCAGTGAGACGCCATCCCAGCGCGAAAGCGAATCCGCCGTGTTGAACGAATAGGTGACGAGCGCCGCGATCGGCAGATAGAGCGCGAAGAAGGTCAGAAGCGCCATGAACCCGAAGCCGGGTTGCGCCTGGATGTCGAACGGACGCTTAGCCATGGGCTCCCTCCGACCGGGATGCGTTGCGCACGTAGAACAGGAGCGCGATCATCACCAGCACCATGAGCGTAATTGAGATGGCCGCGCCAAGCGGCCAGTTACGGCCTGCGCCGAACTGCAGTTCGATCAGGTTGCCGAGCATCATGTTCTTGCCGCCGCCCAGCACCCGCGGAATGACATAGGCGCCAAGCGAGGGAATGAAGACCAGTATCGAGCCGGCTATGACGCCGGGCTTGATCAACGGGAAGACGATGCGGCGCAGAACCTGCCAGCGACCGGCGTAGAGGTCATATCCGGCCTCGACCAGCCGGAAGTCGAGCTTCTCCATCGAGGCGTAGATCGGCAGCACCATCAGAGGTAGGTAGACATAGATCATGCCGAGCAAGATGGCCGCGTCGGTATTCATGATCTGCAGCGGTTGCTTGATGATGCCGAGCGCCATCAGCGCGGTGTTGACCAGCCCTTCGTTGCGGATCACCTGCTGCATGGCGAAGGTGCGGATCAGGAGATTCGTCCAGAACGGAATGGTGACGAGGAAAACCCAGACCTCGCGCGTCTTCGGCGGTCGCGTGGCGATGAAATAGGCTGTGGGGAAGCCGAAGAACAACGTCAGCACGGTGGTGTAGAACGACAGGCTTATCGAACGCCAGAAGATCGACAAATGCGCATCGGCGAAGGCCAGAGTGTCGTCGAAGATGTCGCGCTGCAACAGCACCGACAGCCAGCCATCGGTGGAGAATTTCCACACCACGCCGCCATAGGGCCCCGGCGTCAGGAAGGAATAGATCACGACGATCAGCAGCGGGCCGGACGCCGCCAGGAAGATGATGATCAGTGCCGGCGCCGACAGCACCCACCGATCGCGGATATCTCTGCGTTCGGCTTCCTTGGCGACTTCTTCCGCGCTCGCCATCAGTCCCTCACCACTTGCGCGGCGTCATTGCCGATCACGATGCCGACCTTGTCGCCGCGCTCGAAGCCGCAACCGGCGCTGCGCGTGTTCTGCTGGCGCACGGTGAAGACCTCGCCGCTGTCGAGCCGCACATGTATATGAGTGTCGGTGCCGAAATAGACGATGTTGTCGACAGTGCCGGACAATTCGCCCTTGTCCTTGGTCAGCTTGGCATGCTCGGGCCTCACCACCACGGTGGCGTTGTCCTTCGGCTGGAAGCCCTCGGCAACGGTCGCCTCGATGGTCGCGCCGGATTTGAGTGTGGCGCGCGCCTTGCCATTGCCGATGTTCGAGACCGCGGCGGTGAGAAAGTTGGTTTCACCGATGAAGTCGGCGACGAAGCGCTCCGCCGGCTTGTCGTAGATGTCCCACGGCGAGCCGACCTGCAGGATCTTGCCCGCCGACATCACCGCAATGCGATCCGACATCGTCAGCGCTTCTTCCTGGTCATGGGTGACGAAGATGAAGGTGATGCCGGTCTCATGCTGCAGTCGTTTCAATTCGATCTGCATGTCCTTGCGCAGCTTGAAGTCGAGCGCCGACAGCGGTTCGTCGAGCAACAGCACCTTCGGCTGCGGCGCCAGCGCCCGCGCCAGAGCCACGCGCTGCTGCTGGCCGCCGGAAATCTGGCCGGTGCGGCGGCCGGCGAGAGCTTCCATCTTGACCAGCTTCAGCATCTCGGCGACGCGCGCCTTGATCTCGGCCTTCGGCTTGCCCAGCATTTCCAGGCCAAAGCCGATATTGTCGGCCACCGTCATATGCGGGAACAGCGCGTAGGACTGGAACACGGTGTTGACCGGCCGCTTGAAGGGCGGCAGCGGCGCGATGTCCTGGCCGTAGAGCAGGATCTCACCGGCGGTTGGAAAGTCGAAGCCGGCGATCAGCCTGAGCAACGTCGTCTTGCCGCAGCCGGATGGCCCCAGCAACGTGAAGAATTCGTTCTCGCGGATAGATACCGAGACCGTGTCGAGGGCAGCTACCTGCCCCTCACCTGATCCGAAAATTTTTCTGACGTTTACTACTTCAATCGCATTCCGATCCGGTTTGTCCGGCACGATTACGCCTCACTGTTGACCCCGCTCTTGCTGGCGGAGCTCTTCCCCTGTTCGATGTGACCACATGGCCGGTGGGTTGGCAAGCCCGGCATTGGGTCACAGTTCAATCAGTCATTGAGGCCTGCAAGCCCCATGCCATAGTCAGGCCTGATAGGTGACCTTGCCGCCGCAAATCGTCGTCACCGGCCGCACCTTGTGCAGGTCGGCCGGGGCGGTGTTCTCGATATCCATCGACAAAACCACCAGATCGGCCATGTAGCCTGATTTCAGCGTGCCCTTGCGGTGCTCGGCGAATTCGGCGTAGGCGCCCTCGATCGTGTAACCGGCGATCGCTTCATGCAGTGAGAAACTCTGGTCCGGGTCTCTTTCTGCCCACGGTTTGCGCAACACTGCCGCCTGAATGCCCAGGATCGGATCGATCGGCGACACCGGCCAATCCGATGCGAAGACGACATGCGCGCCGGCATCCTTCAAGGTCCGCCACGCATAGCTCAGCGGCCAGCGCGCCGGCCCGATGCGCGATACCGTCGGCTCCAGTGGAAAATCCATTGCGCCCGGCGGATGCGGCGGTTTCTTTTCCGCACTTCCCC
>NZ_RZRK01000422.1:0-5452 GCF_003997835.1 Mesorhizobium sp. M7A.F.Ca.CA.004.12.1.1 | reverse complement strand
ACGCAGGCCTATCGCATCGTGACAGGGCCTGATGCGACAATCCTTGCCGAAGACCCGACATCGGCCGGCCGGCTGACGCTGTGCGTCGAACGGGCCAGCGACCGCATCGTCGACCAGTTGCTGGCGCCGTCCCGCGATGACAAGATCCTGCCGTTCTTCACCGGCAACGAGCCAACCGAAGCGACCAAACAGGCGCTCGCCTTCTGCAATCAGTTCCAGATCGACTTCCGAGCCACCCGCGAGATGGTCGAAAAGATCGATGCGCACGGCCTGTTTTCGCCACGCCAGAGCAAGGTGACGCTGGAAGGCGGCGAGGTGCTCAACCTCACCGATTTCCAGGTGATCGACGAGCCGGCCTTCAACAAATTGAGCGACGAGGCGTTTCTCGACCTGCGCAAATCAGGCGCGCTCGGCCTGCTCTATTGCCATCTCGCCTCGACCAACAGCTGGACCTCGCTGGTGCATCAGGCGTCGCTGCGGAAGGCGGGGCGGCCAGCGAGCTGATTTCACCCTGGCACGCACCAGATTGATCGTGACAACAGCGCAAGTGATTAACTTGAGGACACAGTGATAGTTCCGTCTTCAGGGCCGCTTACGATGGTCTCCTCGAAGTAATTATTTGTGATCCGAACATAGTATTCTCCAGTCAGAGCGCCGGATTCCGCTTTAAGCTTAAAGTTAATTGTTGTTGTGTCTTCGATGTTAGTGTCGTTGTCGTTGATCAATAAACATGAGGCTATGTCTGAAGTGTCAGCATAAATAAAGTCGATTACCAAGTACTCTGTGTCGTTAAACCAGCCACGGTCCGGGGAGACCGTCACGCTCACAGTAATCGGCTCTCCGGCTCTTACAGCATTCCCTTCAGGTGTATCGACGCGCACTATATCTACTCTTGCCATGATCCATCTCCCTTTGGCATTCTCAAATGACAATCGGGAACGCTAGTCGAGATCGCCGCGCCCGTTGCGGTTCATTGCGCCACCGGACCGCCCCATCGCACCGCCAGACCTGCCCATGGCGCCGCCCGATCGCCCCATGGCACCACCAGATCTCCCCATTGCTCCACCCGACCGACCAAACGAATGCGGGTCCAGCTCTGCACCCAACAGAACATCTTCGAGCGTTCCCGTGTCGAGCTCCAGCCGCATTGTCAGGTCACTCTTGTCGTACACCCAGACCTGCATTCCGCGGGCAAATGAGCCTATCTGCGATGAAAGTCCGGTATAGGCAGGGTCGCTTGGACCGCGGCTCATGACCTTCAGATCGGTGTCCGCCGGAGCTGGATAATCAACCGCGGTGCCAGGCCCATGAACAAGAAGTATGGTCGGTCTGGCCAGCTCGTAGAACTGCGCCTCGAAGGTGAATGCATAGATCCTTGCCAGCAGGCTGCCGGAGGCGTCGATCTGGTTCTGCAGGAATCTGTTATTGCCAGGTCTTGGAGGCCGTCCCCCATCGATCCTCTTCTTCAGCTTCAAATCTTCAAGAACTCTACCGAACAAGTGTATGGCCGAGGTATTTAAAATGGTTTCAGTTATCATGGATCACCCCATCCTCTGCAATGTCGATCAAAGCTCGGCGCCACTTCTGGACATCCAATATTTCTCGAAATAGCTCATATCCGGGAGACGCACCTGATCCCGTGGACGAGCGGTTCGACCCTCATGAACATGGCTCTTTCGGTCTGGCTTCGTCAGGCGAGGCCCGGCACGGTAGCGAAAAATCCCTCTTCGGTCGAAATCCCGGAAGATGATGCTTGATAGTTCTCCTCCGGTCACACGGTCGTCGACCGCGAGCATCGTTCTCGCCATGTCACGATAGTCCAGGAAATCCGGGGCGAGAGCCCACAGCGTCTCGGCGAGATAGGTACCCACGATATCGCGCGCGTCGAGCAGCGCTTCGACGAAACCGTCTGGATTGCGCGTGAAATCGCGGTCAAAGACTTTCTGGAGCGGCGCCTCGGCGGTTGGGTAGATCTCGGCGAGGTCGGCAAGATCTTCGGCCTCCGGCGAAATCAGTCCTCGATCCACCAAGCTCTCGTGAAAGACATCGACCAGAATGTCGAAGACGGCACCCGTTAGAGGTTGCGACAAGGCATGCTCGTCGGTCCAGCCGTCCGCGAAATCGGCCATCGTCAGCTTGTTGTTGGCCTCGCGTATCTGGCGGTGCGGTGAAAATTCCGAAAAGCGAGAGAGTTGATTGGCGATGTAGAGGTTCCCGCGCGTCACCGTCAGAACGTTTTCGATCACGGATGGAAAATGCATGGCCGCGATCAACGAAACGCAGTCGGAAAAGGCCTCCTGAAAGCCCAGATATTCGGGGAACTCAGCTCCCGGCTTGGGTATGCCGAGGACGCTGTAGACGAACGCATGGCCAACCTCATGCGCGATAATATCGAAGTCGAGGCTGAAGGGGAGCGCGCGTCCGTCTTTCGTGAATTGGCTGCCGAGCTCGAGGAAGCCATAGCCGTATTGAGCGTTGTCCCAATCCGGCAGGATCGAGATTTCCAGACGGTCGTGGTGATCGTGGAAATGCCAGACGAGCGGTTGGCCGATGTAACGCTCCCAAACGTCGAGCGTGAAGCGCACGCATCCGAACGCGTGCGCTGCTTCGAAGCCGGGCGTCGAGGGCTGATAGTGATCGAAGTTGCCTTCCTCGTCGGGAATGGCCGGATCGAGGATAGCTCGCGTCCAGGGCGGCAGGGAGATGAAGGGCGTGCCCAACGGACCGTGGTTGACGCCATAGGGCCGCATCTTGTCGGCCGGCTCGACGACATACATACGATCGTCGGATGGGCCAGGTCCGACACTGCCTCGCGGGGAAGAAACCGTAATGATCTCGGGACTTGACGTAGGGTCTTCGAACGGAGGCTGAACGAACAACCTGAACCGGGTACCCATTCCCCACCTCTCGGTTATATTAGTTACGTAACATAATATCCGCGGGATGGCGAGGGCGTTGGTTTTTCGGGTAAATCTTCCTGAAGGCCGATTCTTGATTATCGGCGACAATTTGACTCAAGAACAATGCGTATCGCTACTGCAGCAGCTGGAGCAACTTCTGGTAGCGAGGATGACTGCGAACAGAGGCGAAATCGGAATCGTTCTTGAACCAGAGTCTCATCTCGGCGCCAGCCTGCGGCAGCCACGCTTCCAAAAGGTCGATCGAACGTTCGAACTCCCCCAGCAACGCATAGGTACAAGCTGCGTTGTATTGGACGTTGATATCGTTAGGGTCGATCGCCAGAGACCGGTCAAGCCACTTGGCCGCCCTATCGCGTTCACCAAGGAAGGCCAGCACGATAGCCCCTAGGCAGGCACAATTGGCGTTCTCGGGATGCAAACGGAGTTCCTCTTCAGCTCTCTCCAATGCGATTCGTGCATAAAGCTCCGCATCGTTCTGTTGGCCGAGAGTCCGAAAGACGTTCACCAGCATGACCGGTGCGCCGTAGTCGGACGGTTTGATTTCCATCGCGCGCATGAAGTACGTGGCGGCGAACTCGAACTGGCCGCCGGTTACGCAAAACTCGGCATAGTAACGATTGGCCTCGTGGCAATTGGCGTCGAGCGTAAGAGCCTGTTCGAACGCCGCCGCGGCCTCGGAACGGCGATCGGCGAGGGACAGGGCAAAGCCCCTGGCTGAATGCGCTTCGGCCAAATTCGCGTCCAGGGCCAGGGCCTTGTCCGCGGTCGCGAGAATGTCGTCCACATGGATCGGTGAGCCGTAGTTCGACTGAAGGCGTACGTCGCAGACCGCCAGACCTGCATAGGCACGGGCATATCCCGGATCGAGCTCAATGGCCCTGATATAGCTTTGTCTGGCCATCAGGTGGTTGGCTCTGGTCGCGATGTGGCTGTAATCGCGCCCTCGAAGGTAATGCGTATAGGCTTCCACATTGTCCGTCGGCGCCTGCTCGATAGCTTTCCTCTCCTCAGGCAGGAGCTTGACCCTGAGCTGCGCCACGACCGCTTTGGCGATTTCGTCCTGCACGGCGAAGATGTCGGTGAGGTCGCGGTCGTAGCGGGCAGCCCAAACGTGTCCGTCCGTGGCGCCCTCGATCAACTCGGCATTGATCCTGACCCGGTTTCCCGCCTTGCGGACGCTGCCCTCGACAATGTAGCCGACGCCAAGCTCCCTGGCGATGCGTTCCATCTTGTCGGTCCTGCCCTTGAACGCGAAGACTGTATTGCGGCTGAGCACGAACAGGCCGGAGACGTTCGAGAGGTCGGTTATGATGTCTTCAGTGATGCCATCGCTGAAATACTGCTGGTCGGGATCAGCGCTAAGATTGGCGAATGGCAGGATCGCCACCGACGGCTTGTCGGACCGCACCAGCGTCTGGACGGTTCTGGCCGCAACATGCGTCTCGACATAAGACACGCCCTGGTCCCAGTTGGCGAAGTAGACATGCACCTGCTGGGCAATGTTCTTGACGGTCCTGGTGCCCTGATCGGCGAAGTCGACGCCCAGCTTGTTGCCGACCGCATGGCGCACCGCTTCCGAGCAGGCAATGCCGCCGGGCATCGCGAGGCCCTGCAGCCGCACCGCAAGATTGACACCGTCGCCCTGGAAATCATCGCCGTCGACGATGATGTCGCCAAGGTTGATGCCCATGCGAAACTTGAAATGCCGGTCCTCGGGAATGCCGGCATTCCGCTCGGGCATGCCGCGCTGGATCTCGACCGCGCAGCGCGCCGCATTGATTACGCTGCCGAACTCGACCAGAAAGCCGTCACCCATCACCTTGAAGATGCGCCCGCCGTGCTTGGTGACGGTCGGATCGAAGAACTCCCGTCGATGCTGCCGAAGGAGATTGAGCGTGTGCTCTTCGTCGACCTCCATAAGACGGCTATAGCCGACCACATCCGCGGCCAGGATCGCCGCCAGCCGACGCTCAACATGCTCCTCGGACATGTCGTCTCCTGAAATCGCAGACAATTGTTCCGCCTGAGTTAGTTCTAGCTGATTTACCTGCTCGGCGCCAACGCCGCTGGAGGTCGCTCGCGCCCGATTCGCGGTCTCGGCCGTCAGGGTCGCGAAATGGAAGCGAAAGCCGTTGGCCGATTATCCATGGCATATCGATCGCCCGCGACGCAAATTCCGGAGCCGCCTCGCTCTACCCGCGGACAACCTGTTGAGGCTCAACACCCAGGTCGGATGGGCAGCCCTACGTTCCCGGCTTCGGCTGGAAACGTCGTCCCCCCGCTCCCCGGCGCCAGATAGCAAAAAGGCCCGGTTACCCGGGCCCTTTATGCTTTTCAAATCTAAAGAAGATTTGGAGCGGGTGAAGCGATTCGAACGCTCGACCCCAACCTTGGCAAGGTTGTGCTCTACCCCTGAGCTACACCCGCTCGCACGGCGCTTGGCCGCAAGCCGGGCCTATATGGCTGAAGAGCGCGGCGATTGCAACAGGGAAATCGCAGGCTTTTTGCGACACGATGCGCGGGGCCGGCAA
>NZ_RZRK01000421.1:0-5459 GCF_003997835.1 Mesorhizobium sp. M7A.F.Ca.CA.004.12.1.1 | reverse complement strand
AGCCACGCAAGGGTCCCTCCCCTGCCATCCAGCCCATGCCAATGGCGGCCGCCGTCACAAGCAGCAGCAGGCCGGCCTGGATGGCAGGGGAGGGACCCTTGCGTGGCTGAACCTGTTCGATATTTGCCACGGCGCCCTGCTCCGATCCTAGAACGGAAGAACCTGGTCGAGAATCTGCTGGCCGTAGGCAGGCTGCTGGACCTCGGTGATGCGACCGCGTCCGCCGTAGGAGATGCGGGCCTCGGCGATACGTTCGTAGGGGATGGTGTTTTCGGCGCCGATATCGGCCGGCCGCACGATGCCGGCGAGCGTCAGCACCCTGAGCTCGGCGTTGACGCGCACTTCCTGCGATCCGGTGATCATCAGATTGCCGTTGGGCAGCACATCGGTGACGATCGCCGCGACATTGAGCTCAAGTGTCTCCGAGCGCTTGATCTCGCCGTCGGCAGTCGTGTCCGTGGTGGAGCTGAGAGCCCCAGCGCCCTTGCCGGCTGTGCTCCACTGGTCCCACTGCGCGCTGAGGTCGTAACCGAGCTTGCGATTGGCGGTGCGGCTCCTGTCGTTCTGGTTCTTGAAGTTGGCCCGATCGTTGATCTTGATCTTGACCGTCAGGATGTCGCCCTGGGACAGCGCCCGCGGGTCGGTGAACAGCCGGCTCTGGCGGTCGTCCCACAACGAGAATTTCTTGACTGGCGCGGGCGGCGTTTGCGGATAGCGATAGAGGGAGCCGGTACTGCCGCCATCGATGCCGGAGCCGACCGGGGACAGGGCCGGCTCCCTGCCGACCTCCTTGAGGTTGGTTCCGCAACCCGACAGCATGGTGACCGCGCACAGGACAAGCATTTTCCGGATCATGACGGATCTACCCTTCGGGCTGCGCTGGCCATAATGCCGGTGAGCGTCGCCGCTGCCTTCTGGTCCATTTCGTTGAGGATGACGCTCGCCTTGCGTGTATCGAGCTTCATCAATATGGCCGCAGCCAGATCGGCGTTGACGATGGCCAGCCGCTCGGCGGCGGCGTCGGGCTTCATGCCGGCGTAGATCTGGACCACGCCGTCCTCTGCCCGGGCCAGGAAAACCTCGCGTCGCTTCAGCCAGGTCTCGTATTCAGCTTTCTTTGCATCGAGAGCTTTCATGCGCTCGTCAATGCCGGCCTGGAGCTGCTTCAGTTCCTCCGCCTGCAGGACATAGCGGCGGTCGCGGGCGGCGTCGGCGATGTTTGAGCAGAAGCGCTCGATCTCGCTTTGGTCCGGCGCCTTTTCCCGCGTCAATTGCTGCGGCGTCGCTGCCACCGGTGCTCCCGGCAGGACCTGGCGGACCGTCTCCTCGCCGCGCGCAGTGTCGCCGGCAAAGGGCAGCGTCGCGAGAATGGCGGACGCGAGCAGGATCGCAGCGGTGCGGTGTCTTTCGTGGTGTGAGAAGAAGCGCGTCATCGGCATCGCCTATTGCAGAACCAGGTCGGCCTGCAGGGCCCCGGTCGACTTGATGCCCTGCAGGATGGCGATGATGCCATCCGGCTTGACGCCGAGGCGGTTGAGGCCGGAAACGAGGGTCTGGAGATCGGGTCCGTCCAGCACGGCAACGCGGGCGTCGGGCCGGCTGGCGTCGATGGCTGTGAACGGTTCGATGGCGGTCTCGCCCTTGGAGAAGGGCTCGGGCTGGACGACGCGCGGCGCTTCGGTGATGCGCACGGTGAGCGTGCCGTGGCTGATGGCGACACGTGAGATCTTGACGTCATTGCCGATGACGATGGTGCCGGTGCGCTCGTCGATCACGACACGGGCCGGCGTGTCGGATTCGACCACCAAATTCTCGATCTCGGCATAGAAGCGGGCCGCCGAGACACCTTTCGGCCTTCTGATCTGAACGGTGCGCGAATCGCGCTCCGCCGCCACCCGCATGCCGAAGCGCTGGCCGGTGTAGTCGTTGATGGCGTCGGCGATGCGGATAGCGGTCGAGAAATCGGGATTGCGCAGTTGCAGCGTCAGGATCGCCTGATCGTCGAACTCGGCCTGGACAGCACGCTCGACGATGGCGCCGTTCGGCACGCGGCCGGAGGTCGGCACGCCTTGCGTCAGCTGCTCGGCCTGTCCCTGGGCGGTAAAGCCGGACACGATGACCGAGCCCTGGCCGACGGCATAGATCTCGCCGTCCGCCGCCTTCAGCGGCGTCATGATCAGCGTGCCGCCGGAAAGCGAGGTCGCGTCGCCCATCGAGGAGACGTCGATGTCGATGCGGGCGCCCGATTGCACGTAGGGCGGCATGTTGGCGGTGACGATGACGGCGGCGACATTCTTGGCGCGCGCACTGCCGCCTTCGGTGGCGATGCCGAGATTTTCGAGCATCGCGCGGATCGACTGTTCGGTGAATGGCGAGTTGCGCAGGCTGTCGCCCGATCCGGCAAGGCCGATGACCAGGCCGTAGCCGACGAGCTGATTGTCGCGCGAACTCTGCAGCTGGGCGATGTCCTTGATGCGCGCGGCGACCTGGCCCGGCGGCAGCGAACTTGGCCCGGTCGACACCCGGAACATGCGGCTGGTGGTGGCCGGATCATATTCGGGATCGCTGTAGACGCCGCCATTCTTGGCGGCGAGCTCGCGCTTGGCCTTCGACGTCAGGCCATCGGCCAGCGCCGGCTGCAGGCCAAGCACGGCTGCCAGCATCAGGGTAAGCCCGCGCATCATGAAGCGCTGACCTGGATGGTTCCGTCCGCCATCACCGTGCCGGACAGGATTTTGCCGCTGTCGATGTTGCGAACCTTGACGAGGTCGCCCGCAACTCCCGGCTGCAGCGTCACGGCGGTGGCCGAGATCGTCAGCCCGCCGGCGATGAAGAAGATCTGCACGGAAGCACCCTGTTCGACCAGCCAGGCCTCGCGGATGGCGGTGGAAGGAATGTAGCGGCCGGGCAGCAGCGTGCGCTTGGCGACCTTGCCATCCAGTTCTTCGGCTCGCGTGGCGACCGCCTCCGGCTTGCGCTTGCCGACGATAAGGGTGACCTGTTTCAGGGCAGCCAGGTTGATGGTCTCGCCGGGATAGATTACCCGGCTCGGAATAAGCACCACCTCGCCGCCAGCTTGATTGCTGGCGATCCGGGTGGCCGATTGGTTGGTCGACTCCTGGGCAAAAGCCGGCATCGTGCCGGTCACCAGCGCAAGGACGAGCGCGGTGCGGCGGAATGCGGACAGGAGGCCGGGCGTCGACATCATGCGTTACCTGATGTTCTTGGAGACCACGGAGGCCATGTCGTCGGCGGCCTGAATGACCTTGGAGTTCATCTCATAAGCGCGCTGCGCCGAGATCAGTTCGGTGATTTCCTTGACCGGGTCGACGTTGGAGGCTTCGAGATAGCCCTGCTGGATGGTGGCAAAGCCGGGATCGCCCGGCACGCCGACATTCGCCGGCCCCGAAGCCGTGGTTTCCTGGAACAGATTGTCGCCGAGCGGCGCCAGGCCGGCCTCGTTGGCGAAGTTGGCGATCTGAAGCTGCCCGAGGTTCTGCAGGTCGGTCTGGCCATCGATGCGGGCGAAGACCTGGCCGGTCTTGTTGACGATGACCTCGACGGCATCCACGGGAACATTGATTGCCGGAATGACGGCAGCGCCGTCGACCGTCACGAGTTGGCCGGTGGCGTTGGTGTTGAGAGCTCCGGCGCGGCTGTAGAGCGTGCCGCCGTCGGCACCCTCGATCTGAAACCAGCCCCTGCCGGTCAGCGCCAGGTCGAAACTGTTGCCGGTGCTGGTCAGTTCGCCCTGGGTGTGCACGTTGCGCACGGCCGTCGTCTTGACGCCGAGGCCGATCGAGACGCCCTCCGGCACCAGCGAGGCGTTGGAGCGGTTGGGCACGCCTTGTGTACGGTCGACCTGATAGAGCAGGTCGGAGAATTCGGCACGGGCGCGCTTGTAGCCGGTGGTGTTGATGTTGGCGATGTTGTTGGCGATGACTTCCAGATTTGTCTGCTGGGCATTCATGCCGGTGGCGGCGATGGCGAGTGCTTTCATGGCGGAATTCCTCAGATGCCCATTCGACTGACTTCGAGATAGGCGGAAACCACCTTGTCGCGGATGGCGACGGCGGTCTGAAGCGCCTGCTGCGCGCTCATCACGGCGTCGACCACCTGACGGGTGTCGGCGTCGCCCTTGAGCGCCTGCAACGATACCTGCTCGGCATTCTGCAGCGTGTTCACGGTCTTGGAGGCTGCCTGGCTCAGCGCCTCGGCGAAGGAGGTGCCGATGGTGCCGCCGGCCGAAGGTGTCGCACCGCCCTGGAGCAGGCTTGTGGCCGTGTCGTCGCCGCCGATCGACGGCTTGAACTGAATCGCTCCGATACCGCTGATCATTACTGGTTCCTCATCAGGTCGATGGTCATGGAAATCAGGTCGCGGGCCTGCTTGACGACCTGAAGGTTGGCCTCGTAGGAGCGGTTGGCCTCGGTCATGTCGGCCATTTCGATCAGCACGTTGACGTTGGGCATCTTGACGTAGCCCTTCTCGTCGGCTGCCTCGTTGCCGGGCTGGAACTCGACTGGAAAGTCGCTGGGGTCTCGATCGATCGAATTCACTGCAACGGTTGAGCTGCCGGAGGCCCTGTCAAGCTCGGAGACGAAGCTGATGGTCTTGCGGCGATAAGGATCGGAGCCGGGCGCGGTGCCGGTCGACTGGGCGTTGGCGAGATTTTCGGAAACCACGCGCAGGCGCTCCGACTGGGCGCCGAGGCCGGATGCTGCGACTTTGAGGGCTGCGGTCAGTGCGTCCATGGTCAGCTCTTCACCGCCATCATCATCATCGTATGAAACGCCTTGACGATCGCCGTGTTGAGTTCGAAGGAGCGGCGCACCTCGCCGGCTTTCAGCAACTGGTCTTCCAGAACGACCGAGTTCTTGGACGGCATGACGACGCCGTCATTCTCCTGCGGCTTGATGGTGAAGCCGGCATTGGTCGCCGCATTGCCGAGATGGCCGGCCTGGGTCGCCTGCAGCGATACGGCAGCGCGGTCGAGCACCTTTTCGAATGGCTCGACATCGTTTGCCGTATAGCCTGGCGTGTTGGCATTGGCGATGTTGCCGGCGACTGCCGACTGGCGCACGGCCAGCCATTGCGCTTGCTTGGCGGCGAGGTCGAAAAGGGAAACGGGCTCCATGGGAATCTCCGAGCAGGTACCCAGAGACTAGGCCGCCAGTCTTGCGCGGGCCTTGCGGATGGCGGGAGCCGGAGATCGTTTATCTGGAGAGTTCGATCACCCGGTCGGCACTGGTGACCATGACCCATTTGCCGTTGCGCTGCTCGATGGAGGACACCTGACTGGAGTCAGGCAGTATCGAGCCGCGCTGGACGATCCAGAGGCCAGCGTCGTCCTGGATCATGGCACGGCCGTTAGCGACATGAACCATGCGGAATTTCGCCGCGTCGGCCGGAAACGGTTGCTCGTCGGGTGCGGCTGCGGGATTGGCGTCGTCCCGCAC
>NZ_RZRK01000420.1:0-5463 GCF_003997835.1 Mesorhizobium sp. M7A.F.Ca.CA.004.12.1.1 | reverse complement strand
GATTTGCCGATGGTCGCTTCGGTGACGGATTCGCCGAGAGTGGGAACGCGGATTTCGGTAGCCATTGTGCCTGTCCGTTTTCTTTCGGTTCTGTTATTCGCCCAGATCTTCTCTATTCGCCGAGCGCGTCTTCGAGCAAGGCGGCGAGCTGGGCGAGATGCTTCGACATCAGTCCGGTCGCCGGCGAGGCGGCGGCCGGACGGCCGGTGTAGCGCACCCGCTGATGCTTGGCATCGATATGCGCCAGCACCCATTCCAGATAGGGGTCGATGAACGACCATGCGCCCATGTTCTTGGGCTCCTCCTGGCACCACACCATCTCGGCATTGCGGAAACGCGACAGTTCGGTGATCAGCGCCTTGGCCGGGAACGGATAAAGCTGCTCGACGCGCAGCAGATAGATGTCGTTGATGCCGCGCTTCTCGCGCTCCTCGTAGAGGTCGTAATAGACCTTGCCCGAACACAGCACGACGCGGCGGATCTTCGAATCCTTGGTCAGCTTGATCGCCTGGCCGGAAAGCAGCTGCGCATCGTCCCACAGCAATCGGTGGAACGAGCTTTCGCCCGAAATTTCCGGCAGCGTCGACACCGCCCGCTTATGGCGCAGCAGCGACTTCGGCGTCATCAGGATCAGCGGCTTACGGAAGTCGCGCTTCAGCTGCCGGCGCAATATGTGGAAGTAGTTGGCCGGCGTCGTACAGTTGGCCACTTGCATGTTATCTTCGGCGCAAAGCTGCAGGAAGCGTTCGAGCCGGGCCGAAGAATGTTCCGGACCCTGGCCTTCATAGCCATGCGGCAGCAGGCAGACGAGGCCCGACATTCTGAGCCACTTGCGTTCACCCGAAGAGATGAACTGGTCGAACACCACCTGGGCACCGTTGGCGAAATCGCCGAACTGCGCTTCCCACAAGGTCAGCGCCTTCGGCTCGGCAAGGCTGTAGCCATATTCGAAGCCCAGCACCGCCTCTTCCGACAGCATCGAGTTGATGACTTCGTAGCCGGCTTGAGCGGCAGACAGATTGTTGAGCGGGATATAGCGGGTCTCGTCGCGCTGGTCGTAGAGCACGGAATGGCGCTGCGAGAAGGTGCCGCGTTCGGAATCCTGCCCCGACAGGCGGATCGGATTGCCGTCGAGCAGGATGGCGCCGAAGGCCAGCGCCTCGGCCGTCGACCAGTCGATGCCTTCGCCCGACTCGATCGCCTGGCGGCGGTTTTCGAGGAAGCGGATGATCGTCTTGTGCGCCTCGAAATCCTTCGGCACCTCGGTCAGCTTCTTGCCGATTTCCTTCAGCGTCTTGACCGGCACGGCGGTCTTGCCGCGCCTTTGTTCGTCCTGGTTGTCGGCCGTGCGCAGGCCAGACCAGGCGCCGTCGAGCCAATCGGCCTTGTTGGGCTTGTAGTGCTGGCCGACTTCCCACTCGGATTCCAGATGCGCTCGCCAGTCGGCCTTGAGCTGGTCGAGCTCGGCCTGGGTGAGGTGACCCTCGGCGATCAGCCGGTCGCCGTAGATCTGCACGGTCGTCTTGTGGGTGCGGATGTTGCGGTACATGATCGGCTGGGTGAAGGCCGGCTCGTCGCCCTCATTGTGGCCGAAGCGGCGGTAGCAGAACATGTCGACCACAACAGGCTTGTGGAACTTCATGCGGAATTCGATCGCCACCTTGGTGGCGTGCACCACGGCTTCCGGATCGTCGCCATTGACGTGGAAGATCGGCGCTTCGATCATCTTGGCGACGTCGGACGGATAGGGCGACGAGCGCGAGAAGCGCGGATTGGTTGTGAAGCCGATCTGGTTGTTGATGATGAAATGCAACGTGCCGGCGACGCGGTGGCCGCGCAGGCCGGACAGGCCGAGGATTTCCGCGATCACGCCCTGGCCGGCAAAGGCGGCATCGCCATGCAGCAAGAGCGGCAGCACCTTGGCGCGCTCTTCCAGCGGCACGATTTCCTCGCGGCTGCGGCCGAACAGATAATCCTGCTTGGCGCGCGCCTTGCCCATCACCACCGGATCGACGATTTCCAGATGCGAGGGATTGGCGGTCAGGGACAGATGCACCTTGTTGCCGTCGAACTCGCGGTCCGACGAGGCGCCGAGATGGTACTTGACGTCGCCCGAACCCTCGACCTCGTCGGGTGCGGCCGAGCCGCCCTTGAACTCGTGGAAGATGGCGCGGTGCGGCTTGGCCATCACCTGGGAAAGCACGTTCAGCCTTCCGCGATGCGCCATGCCGAGCACGATCTCTTTCATGCCGAGCTGGCCGCCGCGCTTGACGATCTGCTCCAGCGCCGGGATCAGCGCTTCACTGCCATCGAGGCCGAAGCGCTTGGTGCCCTTGTACTTGACGTCGATGAACTGCTCAAAACCTTCGGCCTCGACCAGCTTCTGCAGGATCGCCTTCTTGCCGGTGGCGGTGAAGGTGATCTCCTTGTCGGCACCTTCGATGCGGGCCTGGATCCAGGCCTTTTCCTCGGGGTCGGAAATATGCATGAACTCGACGCCGAGCGTCGAGCAATAGGTGCGCGTCAGGATTTCCAGCATCTGCCGGATGGTGCCGAATTCGAGCCCGAGCACATTGTCGAGGAAGATCGGCCGGTCATAGTCGGCAGCGGTGAAGCCGTAATTTTCCGGCGACAGCTCGTTGTAGTCCTCGAGCGGTTTGGCGATGCCGAGCGGGTCGAGATTGGCATGCAGATGGCCGCGCATGCGGTAGGCGCGGATCATCATGATGGCGCGCACCGAATCGCGCGTCGCCTGATGCACGTCGGCGTCGGACAGGACGACGCCGTTGGTGACCGCCTTGTCCTTGACTTTCTTTTCGATCGTCTTCTCGACGATACCCCAATTGCCGTCGAGCGCCGACACCAGTTCGCCATTGGCCTGCAGCGGCCAGGAGGGCTTGGCCCATGAGGCACCCTTGGCATTCCTGCGCACATCGCCGGCATCGTCCTTCAGCCCGGCAAAGAACTCCTGCCATTCGGGATTGACCGAGGCTGGATCGTCTTCATAGGCGGCATAGAGCGCATCGATGTAATCGGCGTTGCCGCCGTAAAGGAAAGAGGTGAGCGAAAATTGGTCGTTGGCCTGATCTTGTCTTGCCATTTTTGTCCGCGGAGCCCGGCTCCGTCTCCTGTTTTTGGAGGGAGTAGGGGAATAAGGGAATAGGGGAGTAGCGCTTTTTGCCGCTGCTATTTTCCCTACTGCCCTACTCCCCTATTCCCTTAACCTTTGATCGCCTCGACCAGTGTCGTGCCCAGCCTTGCCGGCGAGGGCGATACCTTGATGCCGGCCGATTCCATCGCCGCGATCTTGTCTTCGGCGCCGCCCTTGCCGCCGGAG
This sequence comes from Mesorhizobium sp. M7A.F.Ca.CA.004.12.1.1, assembly GCF_003997835.1. Taxonomy (NCBI): domain Bacteria; kingdom Pseudomonadati; phylum Pseudomonadota; class Alphaproteobacteria; order Hyphomicrobiales; family Phyllobacteriaceae; genus Mesorhizobium; species Mesorhizobium sp. M7A.F.Ca.CA.004.12.1.1. Next base: position 2,126 of record NZ_RZRK01000420.1, on the reverse strand, counting down.
ATGACCGCGCCGGCGTGGCCCATGGTGCGGCCGGCCGGCGCCGTGCGCCCGGCGATGAAGCCGGCCATCGGTTTCTTGCGGCCACGCTTGGCTTCGTCCTTGAGGAACTGCGCGGCGTCTTCCTCGGCCGAACCGCCGATCTCGCCGATCATGATGATCGACTTGGTCTCCTCGTCGGCGAGGAACATCTCGAGCACGTCGATGAACTCGGTGCCCTTGACGGGGTCGCCGCCGATGCCGACGGCGGTGGTCTGGCCGAGGCCGACATTGGTGGTCTGGAACACTGCCTCATAGGTAAGCGTTCCCGACCGCGAAACAACGCCGACCGAGCCCTTGCGGAAGATGTTTCCGGGCATGATGCCGATCTTGCATTCGTTGGGCGTGAGCACGCCCGGGCAGTTCGGCCCGATCAGCCGCGAGGTCGAGCGGTCGAGCCTGGCCTTGACCCTGATCATGTCCATCACCGGTATGCCTTCGGTGATGCAGATGATCAGCGGGATCTCGGCCTCGATCGCTTCGAGGATGGCTTCGGCGGCACCCGCCGGCGGCACATAGACGACCGAAGCGTTGGCGCCGGTCTTTTCCTTGCCCTCGGCGACGGTGGCGAAGATCGGCAGGCTTTCACCCTTGGCGCCGGTCCACGTCTCGCCACCCTTCTTGGGATGGATGCCGCCGACCATTTTCGTGCCGTGATAAGCCAGCGCCTGCTCGGTGTGGAACGTACCGGTCTTGCCGGTCAGGCCCTGCACCAGCACCTTGGTGTTCTTGTCGACGAGGATGGACATGGGAGCCCTTTTCTAAAAACCGTTGATCGAGGAAAACATGGTCAGAGCCGCTTCAGGTCAGCGACCGTGAGGTCGCTCTTGGCATTGCCGGTGTTGAGCGTCGTCGCCGGCTCGAACATCAGCACGACCGGTTCCGCGGTGAGCGAACGCGGCCGGTGCTCGACACCGCGCGGCACGACGATGAAGTCGCCCTCGCCGAGTTCGACCGGACCGTCGCGGAAATCGATGGCGATGCGCCCGCGCAGCACGAGGAAGGCTTCGTCCTCATTGTCATGCGCGTGCCAATCGAAGACCTCGCCGAACTTGGCGACCTTCGCCTGGCTGTCGTTGACGTCGCCGGCGATATGCGGATCGAAGACCTTCTTGATCTTTTGATCCGCCGCCTCGACCAAGTTTATCTTGCGCGGAGGCATCCGCTCAGCCCTTTACCGCCGCCACGATCTTCTTGGCTGCATCGTCGAGATCGTCGGCCGACACGACGTTGAGGCCGCTGTCGTTGATGATCTTCTTGCCGAGCTCGGCATTGGTGCCCTCCAGACGCACCACCAGCGGCACTTCCAGTCCGACTTCCTTGACCGCGGCAATGACGCCCTCGGCAATGATGTCGCACTTCATGATGCCGCCGAAGATGTTGATCAGGATACCCTTGACCGCCGGATCCCGGGTGATGATCTTGAACGCCGCCGTGACTTTTTCCTTGGATGCGCCGCCACCGACATCGAGGAAGTTGGCGGGCTCGGCACCATAGAGCTTGATGATGTCCATCGTCGCCATGGCGAGGCCGGCGCCGTTGACCATGCAGCCGATATTGCCGTCGAGCGCGACATAGGCGAGGTCGTATTTCGACGCCTCGATCTCCTTCTCGTCCTCTTCGGTGGTGTCGCGCAGTTCGAGCACGTCAGGGTGGCGGAACAGCGCGTTGTTGTCGAACGACACTTTCGCGTCGAGCACGCGCAGCCGGCCGTTCTTCATGACGATCAGCGGGTTGACCTCGAGCAGGCTCATGTCCTTTTCGACGAAGGCTTTGTAGAGGATCGGGAACAGCGTATCGCCGTCCTTGGCAGCATCGCCGTCGAGCTTCAGCGCACCGTTGAGCGCCTTCAGGTCGGCCGATGTGACGCCTTTTTCCGGATCGATGGCGACAGTGATGATCTTCTCCGGCGTGTCATGCGCGACCGCTTCGATGTCCATGCCGCCCTCGGTCGAGACGACGAAGGCGATGCGGCCGACCGAACGGTCGACCAGGATCGACAGATAGAGCTCGCGTTCGATGTCAGCGCCGTCCTCGATATAGAGGCGGTTGACCTGCTTGCCGGCCGGGCCGGTCTGCTTGGTCACCAG